>DASPRL010000089.1 GCA_035624475.1 Terriglobales bacterium | reverse complement strand
CTTCGCGCTGCCCTGGCGGAGCGGGCGGCTGCTGGCGGCGCTGGCGGTGGTGGGCGGCGCGCTGGCAGTGGCCGCGGTCAAGTGGCCGGCGGCCTACCGGCCGCTGGTGATGGCGGCCGCGCTCGCGGCGGCGCTGCTCCTGCTCTGGCAGTTGGGTGGAAAAGAGATCCGCGAAGACCTGCGCCTGATGTGGAAGGACCGCGGGACGCGGCCGAGCCGATAGAGCCTGTCAGCCTGATTGGCTGCCGCTCCGGGTGCTGAGGAAGGAGTCCCTGCCGCGTCAGCGCGGGTTCATGGGAGGCGGAGTCACCGGGCCACCGGGCGGCGTGCCGGGCTGTCCGGGGCCGGGCTGCGGTGTTCCCGGCGCCCCAGCCGGGACTCCGCCAGGGAGGACAAGCGTGCGGTTGGTCAGGTCGTAGCGCGGGTCGTAGACGAACTCCCACTCGTTGTAATGGCTCTTGCCATTCAGTTCCTTGACCGAGATGCCGTTGTTCAGCGGGGCCACGCCGACGATGGCGCCGCCTCCGAAGGTCGATCCCGACGAGGAACCGGAGGAGGCCGGCGTTCCTTCGGAGCCGGCAGCGGGCGCGGACGGCTGTCCCGGCGTTCCCGAAGTCCCCGTCCCGGTGCCGGGCTGACCGGGGGTGGTGCCTGGCGACGGCTGAAATCCCGTCGGGATCACCTTGGCCTCTCCCAGGTGGATGATGCGCCACTCGCCGTTAGGCGAAAGCGGGTCCTTGTACTGTTGGCGCAGGAAGCGGATGTTGTTGGTGCCCTCCAGCTCCTTGAGCGAGGTGGGATAGCGGCCGAACTTGCGGTAGAAGAGGCGGATGGCGCGGACGTATTGGGTGCCGCGGTGGATGGTCTCCTCTTCGCGGTCACGGCGGATCTGCTGGATGATGCGGGGCGCGACCGCCACCAGGGCGATCATCAGCAGGGCGAGCATCAGCAGGATGACCAGCAGCACGTAGCCCTGCTGCCCGCGGCGCTCTCGCCGCCCTGGCCCGCGAACGCCACCCCAGATCCTCACGCCCTCACACCTCTATGAGCCCGGTCCCTGCGCCAGGAAAAGGACCTGGCGGTTGTTATTGAGCACGTCCTCGACCTCCACGGAGTTGCTGGAGATCTTGAGAATCTTGTAGCGGCGGTTGACGATGTCGCCCTCCCGGGCCACAAAGACGATGTCTCCATCCGCCAGCAAGACCTTCTTGGTTCCGCCGGCGCCGCTGGCGAAGCCGAAGAACTTCAGCGTGATGGGCGGCGGCGGCGGCACATAGCCCGGGCAGCCGGGGTGCAACAGGATGCAGGACTCCGCCTGTTTGTTCCGGTCCTTGGGTGAGACCGGCGGGGGCGGGGGCTCGTAGGGGCGGAAGATGTTGCGCCCGCTGCCCGCGTAGTCAGTGTTCTCGCTAGCCTGCAACAAGTCGAGGCGAAGCGTGGGATCGAGGGAAGCGGTCGCAGCCGCCGCGCCCCTGCGGGCGCCCGAGCGGCGGGCCTCCTGTGGCTGGGGACGCGCTGCCGGCGCCGGCGTAGCCGGTGAGACTGGCAGGAGCATGCGCACCAGCAGCACCAGGGCCAACGCGCCCATGATCACGGCCGCGATCACCTTGCCCCGGCTCTCCGTACCCGGGCGCATCTCTACTGCCCCGCCTTCCTATAGGTTTCCATCTTCAGGTCCAGGTGCACGGCGCCGCCCTGGGCCTCTTCCAGGGTGACGCCGTCCAGGATGAAGAACATCTTGTCGCGCTCCAGTGCGTTGATGAACTTCACTTCCTTGAGGTAGTCGCCATCGAGCTTGGCCGCGATCTTCACCTGCTGCAGCCCGGGAATGTCGGTGTCCTTGAAGTCATACTTGACCTGGGAGATCTGCACCGAGTTCTCCTGGGCGAGCTTGCCCAATTCGGCGGAGACGGCCGAGGACTCCGCCGGGATCCGCTGGCCATAGAAGTCGGCGGTGTCCTTGCGGGCGCGGTCGAGTTTCCCCTCGATGCCCTGCAGCGGCCGGACCTCGCTCATGGTGGCCTGAAGCTGCGCGTGCACGCGGTCGTACTCCTCCTCGCGCTCGCCCTTGGAGCGGCCCCAGGGAGAGAGCAGGAAGGCGGCCGCGGCCACGTCCGCGGCCAGCAATACGGCCAGGACGACGGTCAGGGATCGCCGGGTGCGCGCCAGGTCGGCCATCACGGCCTCCCCTTCTGTGCCGTGGGAGTGTAGCGGGCGACGATCTCGAACTCCACCCCGGTCTGCGGCGGGGCCTGGGCGGTTTCCGCTTCGATCTCGGGAGTGCGGAAGTGCGGAGAGGATTCCATGCGGCGCACCAGTTCGAGGGCGGAATCGCGAGACTCACCGGCCACGCGCAAGTGCACCTGCAGGCGGTTGTCCTCCGTCAGGTCGGGAGCGATGGAGACCACGTGCAGCCGCGGCGGCATGATGGTTTCCAGGTCGGCGAAGACCTGGGTCCAGGAAAACGCCTTGCGTGCGATGAGAGTGTTCAGAAAGGCGGAGCGGTCCCGGGTCTCGCGGTTGCCGGATTGGTTGAGGATGGCTTCGGCCTGCTCCTTCTCCTTTTCCAGCGACACGATCTGCTGGCGCGCCTGGTCGATGCGGCGGTTCACAGCGCGCCCCTGCCTCCACGCCGAAGCCGTGAACAGCAGCAGGACCAGGGTCAGCACGCCTACGACTGCGAGCCGGACTCCCCACTGCAGCCAGAAGCGGCCGACATCTTCGTAGGGCCGGGTGGCGAGATTGATCTCGAGGCGCATGCTCATCCCACCAGGGCCCCGAGCACGCCCGCCAGGACGCTCTTCGACTCGCGCTCGCCGGAGAGACTGGTCCCCAGGTACCGGGAGGTCACCAGCGGCTCCACCGCGATGCCGGACTGGCTTTCGAGCGCGCGCGCGACCTGGTCCAGCAACGGAGTTCCCGCGAGCAGGATGCGCTCGATGGGAGCGCCGTAGTTGTCCTGGAAGAAGACCAGGGAGGGATGGATCTCGTCGGCCAGTTGCCGCCCGTCGATGGCGGTGCCGTGCGGATTCTCCAGGGTACGCAGCAGGCGCAGCTCCTCCTGCTGCGCGATGGCGACGGTGATGCTTCCGGCATCCACCTTGGCGACCAAGATAGGGCGCCCGGCCTCCAGCGGTCCCAGTGCGGCCAGCATAGAGGGCATCACCACGCCCGGGTTGTAGCCGGCGTCGCGGAAGAGCCCCTCGTACTCCCCGATGACGGTGGCGGAAGCCACGGCGGCCACCACCTTCACCGTTCCATTGCTGCGCCGCGCCTGGAAGGACAGTTGGGCGCGTTCCACGTCAAAAGGCAGGGACTTGCGCAGGCGGAAGCGCACCACGGCGGAGGCTTCGGAGGGGCGCTCCGGCAGGGTATCGAAATCCAGCAGGAAGACGCGCGCGGCCGCGTCGGGAATGACCGCCACCAGATCGCGGGAACCGCCGGCGACCGCCGCCAGAGTGTCGGCCAGCACCTGGCGGAGCGCTGCGGCATCGGCGACGTTGGCGGATGCCAGGCTGGGGATCACGGCGCCGCCGGGCAGCGGGCGCGTGCTGTAAAGCTCCAGGTAGTCGCGCTTCTCGGAGGCGCGACCCGCCACCACGCGGTCGGAGAGGATCTCGCAGGCCAGCCGGGGCCGGGTTGTGGCAGTGGGGGTCATGCGGTCTCAGCGGGTGGTCTCGATGAAGGTCACCTTGTTGATCTCTTTGAGCGTGGTCACGCCCGCCTTGACCTTGTCGAGCGCGGACTCGCGCAGGAAGTGCATGCCCTCTTCGCGGGCGGCGCGGCGGATCTCGGAGGTCGGCTTCTTGGCCAGGATCATCTCTCGCACGCGGTCGCTCAGGTCCAGCAGTTCGTGGATCGCGGTGCGGCCACGGAAGCCGGTGCCGGCGCACTCCAGGCAGCCGTCGCCTTCATAGAAGGGGAACTTGCCCCAGACCTTGGGATCGAGGCCGCTGGCTTCCAGCGCGTCTGCGGCGTAGGTCTTGGGTTGACGGCAGGCGGGGCAGATGACGCGCACCAGCCGCTGCGCCAGGATGCAGTTGAGCGCCGAGACGAAATTGTAGGGCTCGACTCCCATGTTGAGGAAGCGCCCGATCACGTCCACCACGTTGTTGGCGTGGACGGTGGTGAAGACCAGGTGGCCGGTCAGAGCGGACTGGATGGCGATCTGTGCGGTCTCGGTGTCGCGGATCTCACCCACCATGATCTTGTCGGGGTCGTGGCGCAGGATGGAGCGCAGGCCGCGGGCGAAGGTCAGGCCCTTCTTCTCGTTCACCGGGATCTGGGTGACGCCGCGGATCTGGTACTCGACCGGGTCCTCGATGGTGATGATCTTGTCCTCGTCGGTCTTGATCTCGTTCACGGCGGCGTACAGGGTGGTGGTCTTGCCGCTGCCGGTGGGCCCGGTGACCAGCACCATGCCGTAGGGCTCGGCGATGTAGCGGCGGAAGCGGCGCAGGGTCTCTTCGTCGAAGCCCACCACATCCAGGGTGAGCTGGCGGAACTTCTCGCTCATGGACTCTTTGTCGAGCACGCGCAGGACGGCGTCCTCGCCGTGGACGGAGGGCATGATGGAGACGCGGAAGTCGATGAAGCGGCCGCTGTACTTCACGCGGAAGCGGCCGTCCTGGGGCACGCGGCGCTCGGCGATGTCGAGCTCGCTCATCACCTTGATGCGGGAGATGATGGTGGTGTGGTGCTCGCGGGCGATGGGCTGCATGGCCTGCTGCAGCACTCCGTCGATGCGGTACTTGATGATGACGGAGTCGTCGCGGGTCTCGATGTGGATGTCGCTGGCGCGCCGCTGCAAGGCGGTGAAGATGGTGGTGTCGACCAGGCGGATGATGGGGCTGATGTCGCCTTCGGCGGTCAGCCGCTCGATGGAGATGGTCTCCTCGCCGTTCTCGTCTTCGCGGATAACGTCCAGGGTGAAGCCCTCGCTGGCCTCGTCCAGCACGCGCTGCGACTGCTCGGTCTTCTTGAGGATGTCGCTGATCTGCGAGAGCGTTCCCACCTTGGTCACGATGCGCCGGCCGAGCAGCAGCGCGATCTCGTCGATCATCATCAGCCGGCTGGGATCGGCGAGGGCGATGACCAGCCGGCCGTCCGCGGCTTCCTCCAGGGGGACGAAGTTGTAGCGGAACATCATGTCCACGGGGATGGAGCGGAAGAGTTCGTGCTGGATGTGAAAATTGCGCAGGTCCACGAACTCGCAGCGGTAGCGGCGGGCCAGGTCGCGCGCCCGCACCTCTTCGTTGCCTCCACTCTCGGTGGCCTTGCCGCCGTTGCCGCCCACGAACAGTGGTTTCTTCTCAGGCATAAGACTCCGGGTCAGCTCGCCGCGCCTGCCCCCAGGCTGAAGATCGGCAGGTAGAGCGAGATCAGGACGAAGGCCACCACCAGCGCCATCACGATCAAGACCATGGGTTCGACCAGGGACATGGCCGCGGCCATCGCGGTCTGCACGTCCTCCTCGAAGAACTCCGCCAGCGAGTTGAGCATGGCGGGCAGGGCGCCGGTGGATTCGCCCACTTCGATCATTTCCACCGCCAGGTCGGGGAAGACGTGCGTGTCCTCCAGGCTGGCGGAGAGAGGTCTGCCCTCGCGCACGCCGCGCCCGGCATCGCGCACCGCCGCCGACATCAGCGGGCTGTCGATGGAGGCAGCGGCAGTCTCCAGCGAGGGAACCAGCGGCAGGCCGCCGCTGAGCAGCGTGGCCAGGGTGCGAGCGAACATCGCCACCTGGTAACGCAGCCAGATCTCGCCGGCCACCGGCAGGGAGCGTCGGAGGCGGTCGAACTGCCGCCCTCCGCGCTCACTCTGTTTCCACCACCATAGCCCCAGCCCCAACAGAATGATACCCCCCAGGAACAAGACGAAGTGCATGCGCAGCGCCGTGCCCACGGAGATCATGAAGACAGTGAGGGGCGGCAGATCGGCGTGGAAGGTGGCAAACAGCTCGGCGAAGCGCGGCACCACGTACGTCAGCAGGAAGGTCAGCATCACCAGGATGGCGGCCAACAGCAGAGCGGGATACACCAGCGAAGCCAGCAGCTTCTTGCGGAAGCTGGTGGTCAAGCGCTGGTACGCGATGTAGCGGCCCAGCACCTCTTCCAGGTTGCCGCTCTTCTCCCCGGCCAGCAGCGTGGTGGTGTAGATGGAAGGGAACAATCCCTGGGAAGAGAAGGCCTCGGAGAGGGGCTCGCCGCTCTTGAGGCGCTCGCGCACGTTCTCCAGCACGGCGCGGAAGCGGGCATCGCGCTGCCGGCGCAGGAGCAGGTCGATGGCCGTCAGGATGGGCAGCCCGGCGTGGATCAGGGTGAGGAACTGTTGGTTGAAGACGACGAAGGGACCGTGCTTGATGCGGCGGCGGCCCAGGCGGACGCCCCCAGGGGCCAGCACCCCGCGCGGACGCACGGAGTACACCAGGAACCCCTGCTGCGCCACCCGCTCCCGCACCTCGACCTCGGAGCGCCCCGTCTCCAGTTGCTGCAGGACGTGGCCGCGCTCGTCGGCCATCTTGACCAGGAATTCCGCCATTCGTATCTTACAAGTCTATCACTTGCCGGCTCCCGGTTCACGGGGCGGAGGCCGGGCTCCCGGCCTGATGGAAGAAGCTACGGCCGCGCTGCTCATGGCCCAGGAGGAGGGCCGCAGCCAGGGAGACGATGACGACCGTCTCGAACAGGGCCAGTGCCGAGGGATAGCCCAGGCGGTCGCGCAGGTAGTATTCGATCGAGTTGACCGGAGCGGCAAAAAGGATGCCCAACTGATAAGACAGCCCCGGCATGAGGCCGCGGGCGGAGTCGGGGGCCAGTTCGTTCAAGTGCGCTGGGATCACGCCCCAGGCGCCTTGCACACCCACCTGCATCAGAAAGGCCCCTAGGGCGAGCCAGGCGGCTCCGCGCCCGAAGGCCCAGAGCGGGATCAGGACCAGCGAGAGGGCCAGCGCAGCGATCATGCTCTGCCGCCGCCCCTTCTCCGAGAAGTGCCCGAAGATCACTGCTCCCAGCACCGCTCCCACGTTGTAGAAGATGGCGATGGAAGAGACGGTTCCCTGCGAGAACTTGTGGACCTCGTGAAGGAAGTCGGGATAAAGGTCCTGGGTGCCGTGGGAGAGGAACATCATCAGGGTCATGAGCCCGACCAGGTAGGCGAAGGTCTTGCCGTGGCCCGCGAGGGTGCGCAGCAGCGCCGAGACCGAGGGTGCGCGGTGCTGTTTCCACGCTTCCGACTCCGGGACGCGCGTGCGGATGTAGAAGGCGAGCAGGGCGGGCAAGCCACCCGACCAGAACATCACGCGCCAGCCCAGGTGCGGCGCGAAGTGCGGCAGGATGGCCCAGGCGGCCACCGCCGCCAGCAGGTAGCCGATGGAGTAGCCGCTCTGCAGGATGCCGCTGAGCATGCCACGCCGGCCCTGCGGCGCGATCTCCATGGCCAGCGACGCGCCCACCCCCCACTCGCCTCCCATGCCGATGCCGTAGAGGCAGCGCAGCAGGAGGAAGACGGTGTAGTTGGGAGCAAAGCCGCAGCAGAGTTCCACCAGAGAGAAGCAGATGACGTTGGCGATGAGCGGGCGGCGTCGCCCGTAGCGGTCGGCCAGCATGCCGAAGATCAGCGCGCCCACCGGACGCAGGGCCAGGGTGCCGGTGAGGGTTGCTACGATGGCTGCCTTGTCCACGTGGAAGTCGGCGGCCACGCGGTCCATCATGAATACCAGGATGAAGAAGTCGAAGGCATCCAGTGTCCAGCCCAGGAAGCTGGCGGTGATGGCGTGGGCCTGGGCGCGGCGGGAGATGGTGAAGGGAGGCGGAGGCGGCGGGAGAGCGCTGCTCACGGGCGTCCTTCCGGGAGGGAGATTTCTGCGCGCCCAGTATACGGGAGCGGTGGGGGAGGGAAAAGCCGGACCTCGCCGTTCAGGGCGCCAGGTCCGTGGTCTCGATGGTCTCCACGCCGGGCGGCGGCGAGAAGGTGAAGCGTGCGTCCGGCAAGCTGACGTTCTCCTGGGGATCGGCGAAGCTGAACTCGGTGACCGAGCCGTCGACCTCGCGCACCACGATGCGCCGGATGCGGTTTTCCGGGGTGATCTCGAGCAGCACCTCGTCCACCTGCTCGAGGGAGCGGGGCACGCCGCGCAGCACGAGATCGCCGGCGGTAGAGGGCTTCTGGTCGGGAGCCAGCGACAGCCCCTCGAACTCCTTCTTCAACTTGGTCTTACCCAGCAAATAGCGCAGCGGGGAGCGCAGGTCATCGAGCTTCTTGACCTCGGCCCTGCGTACCTGGCGCTCCCCCGGGACGTAGAAGTAGGCGGTCTTACCGTCGCTGACGAAGAGTTTGACCCGGGGCTGCTGGTATTCCCAGCGCATCTTGCCTGGGCGCTTCAACCAGAGCGTGCCCGACTCCTGGCGCGAGACGCCGGCGCCGCGGTAGCTCTCGGTGAACTGCGTGACCAGAGAACTGAGATGGTTGTAGTGGTCGTCCACCGCGGACGCGATCCGGTCGACGCTTTCTTGGGCCGAGGCCGGCACGCCCAGCAACGCCAGCGCCAGCAGGATCAGGGAGGCTTTCCTCATGGCTTGCGGCCGGCGGGAACCCCGCGGCCCGGCGGAGGAGCCTCCGGGGCGAGCAGGGGACTGGGGGCGACGCCTGGCGGCAGCCCGCGCGTGATGAAGGGGAAGTCGCCCGGGGACTGCACCTCGACCCGGCCGCCAGGCGCGAGCTTGTAAGGCTTCCCGAGCGGGTCCAGCGGCAGGCCAGGCAACTCCCCCGCTGCGATCATCTCGAACCAGGAGGCGGGCGGATGGCCGGTCTGGGCCTGGTACCGGCGTACCAACGCCTCCAGGTGGTCCACGTCGTCGTCCACCCGCAGACTTTCCAGCCGGCGCAGGGCGTTGTCGCGCATCATGCGATCGGTGCTGGTGTCATAGATCATGGTCCACAAGTAGAAGGCGGTTTCGCGCTCGCCCGCGCGCTGCGCCATGGACGCAGCCAGCACCTTCATGAAGGGATGCGCACCCGGCACCTGCGAGCCGCGCTGGAACGCCTCCTGCGCCGCCTTGTAATCATGGCGCTCCAGGTAGTGGATGAATCCCAGGCCGTAATAGAGGCGCCAGGCGTCGGGATTTTCGCGGATGCCGCGCTCCACGAAGGCCGCGGCGGCGTCAGGATCGCCCGCGCCCTGCGGAGGCCGCTGGGAGATGAAAATGGAGCCGAACTGATAGGCCACCACCAGGTGCGGGTCGAGCGTGGTGGTGATGTCGAGGAGCGGCTCCAGCAGCTTGTACTCCTGCGAACGGGCGTGATGCTTGCCCCCGAAATACTGCACCGCGCGCGTCCAGTAGATGTCGGCCATCAGCCCGGTGTAGCCCAGGCTGAGGCGCTTCACGATCTTGGGCGAGGGGATCCAGAGCACCTCCTGCAAGGTCGCGCCTTCGCGCAGGCGGTCGAGCCTGCGGACGCTGAGCGCCTGTCCCGCCAGGCAGAGCAGCAGCAGCGCGCTGAAGACCGTCGTGATGCGGCGCGAGGAGCTCATTTGAAGTTCCTGCGCTCGAAGACCAGCACCGCGCCGCAGACGGCCACACCGGCATAGAGCAGCGCGTACAAAGTGTTGTGGAAAATGAGCGCGCCCGCCACCGGCTGCTGATGGGCCACCGAGGCGATCACGTTGAGCGGAGCCAGGTTGGGCACCAGGTAGGCCGCCCCGGTGGCCAGCCAGCGCGTCACGCCGCTGGTCATCGCGGCGAAGCCGCGCAGGTCCTCGGCGAAGGTGCCGATGATGAACGCGCAGAACGCAAACACCGCCGAGAGCAGCGGCGAGGAGAACGAGGAGAAGAACAGCGCCAGGGCGGTGATGATGAGGAACTCAAGGATGATGAAGTAGATGGCCACCAGCAGGTAGGCATCGGGCGCGGAAAAGTGATGCTGCAGGTAGAGCAGTGCAAGAAAGAAGCCCACTGCCATGAAGAAGGTGTTGACGATCAGCGTCCCGCTCAGGCCGAGGAACTTTCCCACGATGAATTCCCAGCGGGCCACGGGACGGGAGAGCACGGTGTAGAGCGTGCGCTTCTCGATCTCCTTGGAGACCAGCCCGATGCCGATGAAGATGGCGATGACCACACCGAAGATGGAGACCGCCGCCAACCCCAGGTTCACCAGCACGATGCGCTCGATGTCGATGGAGATCTGCCCGAACAGCAGCGCCGAGCCCACCAGCAGCAGGGCGAAGAAGACCAGGTTGTAGAGCACGCGGTCGCGCACCGCTTCCCGGAAGGTGTTGTAGGCGATGCTGGCGATGCGCGCGGTCATGAGCTCACCCCCGCGGGCTGACCCAGCTTCTCGAGGAAGTAGTCTTCCAGCGAGCCGCGCACGGGCGTGACCGAGAGCAGGCGGGCGTGCTGGCGGCGCAGCGCGTCGATCACCAAGTCCAGCTCCTCTTCCGGCAGCACTGCGCGCATCTCTTCGCCCGCGGCATGGACCTCGGCGCCCATGCCGCGCACCGCCGCCACCGCGTCGCCGCCTTGCCAGACCACCTCGACGCGGGCCGGACCAGCGGGCGCGAGCTGCGCGATGCTGCCCACTCCGCGCAACTCGCCCTTGTACAGGATGGCCACCCGGTCGCACAGCGCTTCGGCGTCAGCCAGGATGTGGGTGGAGAAGAAGATGGTCTTGCCTTCCTCCTTGAGCTGCAGGATGAGGTCGCGTACCTCGCGGCGGCCGATGGGATCCAGCCCCGACATGGGCTCGTCCAGGAACAGCACCTTGGGATTGTGCAGGATGGCCTGGGCGAGTCCCACGCGCTGCAGCATGCCTTTGGAGAACTTGCGCAACTGCAGCCGGCCCACATCGCTCAGCCCCACGCGTTCCAGCATGGCAGGAATGCGGCGGTGGCGCTCGCCCGCCGGCACCCCGGAAAGCTGGGCGTAATAGTCCAGCAACTCGGGAGCCGTCAGATGATCGTAGAAGTAAGGTTGCTCGGGAAGAAATCCGATCTGCGCCTTCACGCGGGGATCGCGGTAGTCGAGGCCCAGGATCCTCGCTCCTCCAGCGGTGGGGAAGATGAGGTGCATCAGCAGCTTCAAGGTTGTGGTCTTGCCGGCGCCGTTGGGCCCGAGGTACCCGAAGATCTCGCCTTCTTCCACCCCGAGGTTGAGGGGCATCAGGGCGCGCCTCTCCTTCTTGCGCCAGAAGCCCACCGTGTAGGTCTTCTCAAGCTGAAGGGTCTCGATCGCCAGCATAGAAATTTCGACTGGGAACTCGGAAGAGCAAGGCTTCGTCTCATTATAGCCAAACCCTTCCGGCAGCTCGGGAATCGTACAGCGCCTCGCTTCGGCCCGGGCTCGCGCTTGCGGATCCCGGTGCGTGGGATGGTGACGCGAGTCGAGCCCGGCCCGCGCCGACCGGGCTGGCTGCAGGACACTTTTTGTCACCCGGGCCCGCCGTATCCCGGCATTCCTGACCGGAAGCGCCACCCACGAAAGTAACCTCCATGGCTGTAAGTGGCTGAAATCTATGGCTGTGACAATAGGGGAGTGGCTGGGCGGCTTTGGTATCTGAGTTGCGCTTTACTGCGGCCAAAGAGAGGCCCATGAGCCGGAAGGGCGCGGAACAATGTCCCGTGACTTTCAGGCTTCCAGAGAGCAAGTTCATACACTCTTGTAACAAGAGAGGATGAGGAGAACATGAAGAGACAGAAGGGATTTTCGTTGATCGAGCTGCTGATCGTGGTGGCGATCATTCTGATCATCGCTGCCATCGCCATCCCGAACCTGCTGCGTTCGCGCATTGCCGCCAACGAAGCGTCGGCGGTGGGCTCGGTCCGCACCATCAACACGTCGCAGGTCACCTATTCCTCGACGTACGGCACCGGCTTCGCGCCCCTGGTCAACCTGGGTGGCCCGAATCCCTGCCCCAACCCGCCTACGGCCGCCAGTGCTTGCTTGCTCGACTCGGTGTTGTCGCAGGCTCCGAACCAGAAGAGTGGCTACACCTTTGCCACTCCCAACCCGGGCGCTCTGGGGACGACCGCCGCTCCCAACGTGGTCTATCAGGTCACGGCGGACCCCATCACCGCGGGTCAGACCGGTACGCGTCACTTCTTCTCGGATGAGTCGGGCGTGATTCGCTTCAACGCGACCGCCGCGGCCACCTCCAACGACGCGCCGCTGCAGTAAGGGCTCCAGTTTGGCGAAGTACCTGGGGGAGGGTACAAGCCAGGGGAACAGTGGACCTAACCGGTCCACTGTTCCCTTTTGTTTTGCGCCCGGGCGCGAGCGTGCTCCCTTCGCCGCCGCCACCGGTTCTCCCGGTATGGCATGATGATGCTCGTCTCTTGGCGGACCGTGTCCTGAGGCAAGATGGTCTCCCCACAAAGCACAAGCGCCGAGCCGGAGGAGGGCTTCCGGCTGGGCCGACTCACTCTCCGTCCGGCCGTGGCTCTTCGCCTGGCGTTGCTCCTGACCGGGCTGACCTACCTGCGCACCATCACCTTCGACTTTGTCTTCGACGATTTCGCCGAGATCGTCCTGAACCCGCGCCTGCAGTCCTGGAGCAATGTTCCCGGCTACTTCTTGCAGCAGGCCTGGAGCGTGGTGGATCCCGCCTGGCACGGCAGCTACTACCGCCCTGTGATCTGGGTGTGGCTCACTCTGGGATATCACCTGTTCGACTCCATCCCGGGCTGGTGGCACCTGGCGGGGATCGCCATGCACTTGCTGGCCACTGTGCTGGTCTATTGCTTGGGGCGGCGCCTGTTGCGGGACCCGCTTGCAGCCGCCCTCGCTGCCTTGCTCTTCGGCGTCAATCCCATCCACGTGGAAGACGTGGCCTGGGTCGCCAGCACCGGCGACATGCTCTTCGCCCTCTTCTTTCTCTCCTCCTTCCTCTGTTATCTGAAGTGGCGGCAGGAGGAACCGCACCGGCGCTGGTGGTTCTGGCTATCCCTGCTGCTCTTCGCCTTAGGTCTGCTGACCAAAGAGACTGCGGCTGCGGTGGCCGGGCTGATCTTCTGTTATGAGTGGCTGCTGGCTCCGGGCTCGTCGTCAGGGAGAAAAAGGCTGGCGGCGTCGCTGGCATGGTCGCTGCCGTACTTTGTTCTGGTTCTGGCCTACCTGGGAGCGCGCTGGGCGGTGCTGCAGGGCTTTGCTCACCCGACCCATCCGGCCTCGGCGCGTGAAGTCGTACTGACCACGCCCCTGGTGCTCTGGTTCTATCTCAAGAAGCTGGTGTGGCCCTTCGGTCTGAGCCCGCTCTACGACCTCGAGCTGGTCAAGCAAGCCACTTGGGCGAACGTGGGCGTGCCTGTGCTGGGACTTGCCCTGGCGGCGGCCGTGATCGCGCTGGTGGCCCGCAAGTCCCCCAGCCGGCAGTTTCTGCTGCTCTGGATAGGTGGGGCGCTGCTGCCCGCGCTGGCCGGGCTGGCCGTCTTCCAGCCGCACGACTACGCCCACGACCGCCAGCTCTATATTCCTTCGGCCGCTTTCGCCATGCTGCTAGCCCTGGCGATCCGCCGGCTGCCACTTCCGCGGAGCGCGGAGGGTGCTCCCTGGGGACAACTGGCCGTAGCCCTGCTTCTGGCGGTCACTCTGGGCGTGGCGACCTTCCGCTACAGTGCCTGCTGGGAGAATGAGCTGGTCCTGTGGCAACGAGCGGTGGAGCGCGCCCCTCACAACCTCCTGGCGAAGGAGTATCTGGCTGCGGAGCTCTTCGCGCGCCACGACTATCCCGCCAGCCTGAGCCTCTACCAGCAACTGCTGGCCGCCGACCCCGGTTCCGCTCGCATCCAGTTGAACATGGCCCTCAGCTATGCCTATCTGGGCAAGCTGGAGGACGCGGAACCTTACTTCTCCCGCGCCATCGCGCTGCAGGAGGCGCAGGGCGTGCCCCCACCGGCCAGTGCCTTCTACCACCTTGGCCTGTTGCGCCTGCAGCAAGGGAACCTGGCTGAGGCGGAAGCGGACTTCCGCCGCGCGCTGGAGCTGCGCCCCTTCATCACCGGCTACCGGTTTGCCCTGGCGGGCGTGCTGCAGCGGGAGGGCAGGGAAAAGGAAGCGCAGCAGGTGCTGGCGGCCCCGCACTAACAGGCCAGTTGCTCGCGGGTGATCTTCAGGCCGTCCAAGTTGCCCAGCACGGTCACGGCCACCAGGTCGGTGTGGAAGTACTCCTCGGCGAGTTGCATCAATTCCTGGGCCGTGACCTGCTCGATGCGCTCGATGATCTCGTCCATGTCGAAGAAGCGGTCGAAGTACATCTCCTGGCGGGCCAGGTTGGACATGCGCGCGGTGGAGGACTCCAGGCTGAGCATCAGGCTGCCCTTGAGCTGGTCCTTGGCCCGCCGCAGCTCTTCTTCCGGCACCACCTGCACCTTCAGGTTGCGGAATTCTCCTATGATCGAATCCACCACTTTGGAGGCCGACTCCAGCGACGTCCCGGCATAGACCGAGAGGCAGCCGGTATCGCGATAGGGATTGAGTTCGCTGAAGATGGCGTAGGCCAGGCCCTGGCGCTCGCGGATGTTCTGGAAGAGCCGCGAGCTCATGCCGCCGCCCAGCAGCGTATTCAGGATATACGACACGTAGCGCCGTTGGTGAGAGATGGAATGCGAGGGCACACCCACGCAGATCTGCACTTGCTCCAGCTCCTTCTTGTTGCGGGTGACGATGCGGGGAGTGACCCTCGGCGCCGCCTGATGGTCGCCGTTGCGGAAGGCCTTCAGGTGCCGGAAGCGGCTCTCCACCAGCTCGACGAAGCGGGCGTGGTCGAGGTTGCCGGCCGCGGCCACGATCAGCTTGTTGGGCGTGAAGCCGCGTTCATAGGAGTCCAGCAGGAGCGGCCGCTCGAAGTGCCGCACCGTCTCCTTGGTCCCCAGGATGGGCTTGCCCAGGGGATGGTCCTTCCAGAAGTTCTGGGTGAAGATCTCGTGGACGAGGTAGTCGGGGTTGTCCTCGTCCATCTTGATCTCTTCCAGGATGACGCCGCGCTCGCGGGCGATATCTTTCTCGTCGAAAACGGGGTTGAGCACCAGGTCGCTGAGCACGTCGAAAGCGATGGGCACGTGCTCATCCAGCACCTTCACGTTGAAGCAGATGCACTCCTTGGCGGTGAAGGCGTCCATGTTGCCGCCGATGGAGTCGATCTGCCGGGCGATGTCCTCGGCGCTGCGGCTGCTGGTGCCCTTGAAGACCATGTGCTCGACGAAGTGGGAGATGCCGTTGGCCTCCGCGGTCTCGTCGCGCGAGCCCGTCTTCACCCAGATGCCGATGGAGACGCTGCGAATGTGCTGCATCTCCTCGCTCAGGATGGTCAGCCCATTGGGCAAGACCTCGCGTTTGATCTTGCGCGCGTCGGAAACCATGGTCGTCCTTCGCCGATGCCCCTATGCCGCCCGAAGTGTTGGTTGTATCATTGTGGCACAGCGGGATGGCGTCGTCATTGGCGAATTAAGTCCTTTTGCTCTAATAAGTTAGCCGAAGCCCCGGACGCTGGGTCGGAGCTGCCGCTCACTGGGTTGGATGCATGCCGGAGGGCAAACAGACCGCGCTGTTGGGCCTGGATATCCAGGAACTTACCGGCATCGTGCAGGCCAGCGGGGAGCCGGACTACCGGGCGCGCCAGCTCTTCCACGCCCTCTATGCCGATCGTACGCCGGCGCTGGAGGGCATTTCCACGTTGCCGCGCAGCCTGCGCGCACAACTGGCGGAGCAGGGTTTCGAGGTGGGACGGCCGCAGATCGCGCGCCAGTACGCCTCCGCCGATGGCACCGTGCGCTACCTCATCGAGTTTGCCGACGGGCAGTCAGTGGAAACTGTGTGGATGCCGGAGGGCGACGGTGGCGAGGCCGGCGACGGCAGTGAGGCCGGAGAGCAGGCGCAGACCGGCGCGCCCGCCCGCGCCTTCGACCGCGCCACCATCTGCGTTTCCAGCCAGGTGGGCTGCGCCGTGGACTGCAAGTTCTGTATGACGGCGTTGCTGGGCGTGCGCCGCAACCTGAGCGCGGGCGAGATCGTGGGCCAGGTGCTGGCGGTGCTGGAGGAGCGCGGTGTGGAAGTGGGCCGCGAGCGCGTCAACCTGGTCTTCATGGGCCAGGGCGAGCCTTTCCTCAACTACGACAACTTCATGAAGGCGGTTCGTCTGCTGGTGCAGGGTGTCGGCATCCCGGAATCGCGCATGACCGTCTCCACCTCCGGCATCGCGCCACGCGTCACCGATCTCGGGGAGGAAGAGATCCGCCCCAAGCTGGCCATCTCCCTCAACGCCCCTAACGAAGAGCTGCGCACGCGTCTGATGCCCATCAACCGCAAGTGGAACCTGGAGGCGCTGCTAGCGGCGGCGCGCGCTTTTCCCTTACGCAACCGGGAACGGCTCACCTTCGAGTATGTTCTGCTCGACGGAGTGAACGACGCGGCCGAGCACGCCCGCGAGCTGGTGGAACTGATGCGCGGGCTGCGCGCCAAGGTGAACCTCATTGCCCTCAATCCCGGCCCGGAGATCGCCTTCGGTACGCCCGCGGAGGAGCGCGTGCGCGCCTTCCAGCAGGTGCTGGTGGATGCTGGCATCCCGGCCTTCGTGCGGCGCCCGCGCGGCCGCGACATCTACGCGGCGTGCGGGCAGCTGAAGTTGAGCCGTCCTGCGGGCGTCTGAGCCCGCAGGCGAAGTCCTGAGCGAAGCGAAGGACCCCGTTGCTCTTCTAGAATGGCGGGCTGATGCTGCGCATCCGCGAATCCGGCCTGCCCGACTTCGACCGGCTCTGGCAGATCGACCAGGAGTGCTTTTCCTCCGGCATCGCCTACTCGCGCGAAGAACTGGCGGAGTACATGGGGATCCCAGGCTCTTTCACCCTGGCCGGAGAGATCGCGGAGGCCGGCGGCTCGGCCCACATCGTCGGTTTTGTCCTGGCCACGCGCGACCGCCGCGGGAACGGGCACATCATCACCATCGACGTGCTGGAGGAAGCGCGGCGCCGCGGCCTGGGCTCGCAGTTGCTCGCGGCGGCCGAACGACGCCTTGCCGAGCAGGGATGCAAGCGCATCTTGCTCGAGGTCGCGGTGGACAACGCCGCCGCCATCGCCTTCTACAACCGCCACCAGTACGCCGTCCTCAAGACTCTCCCGCGCTACTACCTGGACACGCTGGATGCCCTGCTCATGGACAAGAAACTCGCCCCATAACGGCGTGCTAGAATCGCGCCGTTCTCAGCAGCGGGAACCCTGAGCCGATATGCCTCGCCCTCCTAGAAAGAACGGCCGCCGCTCGCCCCTGCGCGTGGCCGTGGATACGGGCGGCACCTTCACCGACTGCCTGTGGTTCGAAGGCGGCCGCGTGCGCCTGCACAAGGTCTTCTCCACGCCCGCCGATCCGTCCCGCGCCATTCTGGAATCGATCCGCCAGGCTCCGGCGGAGGACGGCCTGGTTCTGCTGCACGGCACCACCGTCGGCACCAACACCTTGCTGCAACGCAACGGCGCCCGCGTGGCCTTCGTGACCACGGCGGGCTTCGAGGATTCCATCGAGATCGGGCGCCAGGCCCGCCCCCGCCTCTACGACTTCTTCTTCGATCGCATCGAGCCTTTGGTGCCCGCCGAGCGCCGCTTCGGCGTGCCCGAGCGCACCGCCGCCGACGGCCACATCCTGGAGCGCCCCACGCCCGCCGAACTGCGCGCGCTGCGCGCGGCAGTGAAGCGCCGGAAGCCGCAAGCGGTCGCCATCTCGCTGCTCTTCTCCTTCGCCAACCCGGCCAATGAGCGCGCCGTGGCGCGAGCGCTGGAGAGCTTGCGGGTTCCGCTCTCGGTCTCGCACGCCATCCTCCCGGAATTTCGGGAGTATGAGCGTGCCAGCACGGTGGTGGTCAACGCCTACCTCCAGCCCGCGATGCAGCGCTACCTGGAGAACCTGGAACGGCGGATCGGCGGTCATGGGCGCGGGTCGAGCAGGGTCTTCGTGATGCAGAGCAGCGGCGGGATCACCGCGCTGGCGGCGGCGGCGCGCGAGCCCGTGCGCACCGTGCTCTCCGGACCGGCGGGCGGGGTGGTGGGGGCCTCAGCCATGGCCGCGCGCAGCGGCTTTCACCGCATCATCTCCTTCGACATGGGCGGTACCTCCACCGACGTCGCCCTGGTGGACGGTGAGCCGCAGGCCTCGAGCGAGGCCGAGGTTGCCGGCCTGCCCGTGCGCGTGCCCATGCTCGACATCCACACCGT
>DASPRL010000088.1 GCA_035624475.1 Terriglobales bacterium | reverse complement strand
GCGCCCCTACGCTATCTTTAAGTCTTTAGCAGTCCTGCAAGTGCCCGCCCTGGAGCGGTTTCTTTGCGGTTTTAATCAGGGAGATTTTTGCATGTCAACCTATTTCCCCAAGCAGGGGGAAATTGCGCGCAAGTGGTATGTCGTGGACGCCGAGGGCCAGACCCTGGGTCGCCTGGCGACCCGTGTGGCCAGCATCCTCGCCGGCAAGCACACACCCCGCTACACGCCCTTCATCGACATGGGCGACCACGTGGTGGTGGTCAACGCCGGCAAGGTCCGGCTCACCGGCATGAAGAGCGCCAAGAAGGTCTACCACCACTACACCGGCTATCCCGGCGGGCTGCGCAGCGAGGAGTTCCGCAAGCGCTTCGCGCGGAGGCCCGAGCGGGTGGTGCAGGAAGCCATCGTCGGCATGCTGCCCAAGACCAAGATGGGTCGCGCTATGGCCCGCAAGCTCAAGGTCTATCGCGACGACAAGCATCCCCACCAGGCCCAGAAACCCGAGACCCTGGCCCTGGCGGCCAAGGGCGCATAAGATCCCGGCGGGGCGCCCGCGGCGCGCCTTATTTTTTGTGAAAGGTTAGAAGGCAAGAGCACTTATGGCAGATCTGGTCCAGTACTACGGCACGGGGCGGCGCAAGTCGAGCGTGGCACGCATCTTCCTGCGTCCCGGCAGCGGCCGCTTCCTGGTGAACGGCCGCCCCTTCGAAGAATATTTCGTCACTTTCGCGCAGCGCAACGCGGCCAAGCAGCCCCTGATCACGACCGATACCGCCGCCAGCTTCGACGTGGTCGCCACCGTGGACGGCGGCGGGGTCAACGGCCAGGCGGGCGCGGTCAAGATGGGCATCGCCCGCGCGCTGCTGGTCTTCAACAACGAGTTGCGCGGCAAGCTCAAGTCCGAGGGCATGCTCACGCGCGATGCCCGCGGCAAAGAACGCAAGAAGTACGGCCAGAAGGGCGCGCGCAAGCGCTTCCAGTACAGCAAGCGCTAACGGTTTGGCCGCCGCCCCGGGGGTCCCGGAGGGACGGCGGCGCGGCAGCAACCCGGGACCACATTCTTCCCGCACCCCGTGTGCGGGGCTGGACGGGAATTTAATCCCGCGCAATCCGTGGTACGGCGCGGGATGCAATTTCACGAAGGAGGTTGTTTGGCTACCATCACCATGAAGGAGCTGCTCGAAGCGGGCGTCCACTTCGGGCACCAGACCAAGCGCTGGAACCCCAAGATGAAGGAATACATCTTCGGGGAGCGCAACGGGATCTACATCATCGACCTGCAGAAGACCCTCAAGATGTTCAAGGACGCCTCCAAGGTCGTGCAGGAGATGGCCGGCGAAGGCAGGACCATCCTCTTCGTCGGCACCAAGCGGCAGGCCCAGGACGCCATCGCCGAAGAAGCGCAGCGTTGCGGCATGTTCTATGTGAACCAGCGCTGGCTGGGCGGGCTGCTCACCAACTGGGTCACGGTGCAGAAATCGGTGAAGCGCCTGAAGGAGCTCGATGAGATGGCGGTGGATGGCCGCTACGAGCTGCTGCCTAAGAAGGAAGTCATCAAGCTGGAGCGGGAGCGCAAGCACCTGCAGGCCAACCTGGCCGGCATCAAGAACATGACGCGGCTGCCCGACGCCATCTTCGTCATCGACTCCAACAAGGAGCAGATCGCGGTGCGCGAGGCGCGCAAGCTGGGCATCCCCGTCATCGCCGTGGTCGACACCAACTGCGACCCCAGCGAGGTCGACTACGTGATCCCGGGCAACGATGACGCCCTGCGCGCCATCCGCCTGTTCGCCTCCAAGGTGGCCGAGTCCATCCAGGAAGGGGTGCAGGCGGCCACCGACAAGCAGGCCGCGGAGATGGCCGCTGCGGTGGAAGCCGGCGCCGCGCAGCCGGCCCCGGCCGAGGGCGAGGCCCCCGCCGGACAGGCCGCCGATCCCGGCGCCTCCGAGGACATCAGCATGGAAGATGTCCTGGGCCACGAGGGCCGCAAGCGTCCCGCCGCCGAGAGCAAGGCCGAGGACGCCGCCGTGCAGCAGGCGGAGCCGCAGGTCAAGTAGCCGCGCGCCGCGGCCGCGCCCAGCGGCATCGAATCTCCGGACCCGCGCCGTGCGCCCGGGTCTCTCATCGGGCATCCGCACGCAAGCGCCTGCGGACCAAGCCCGGCAGCTTCATAGAAAGGCTTCTTCGATGGGGACTACGACCGTGAACATCTCCGCCGCGCAAGTGAAGGAGCTCCGCGACAAGACCGGAGCTCCCATGATGGACTGCAAGCAGGCCCTGGCCGAGGCCAAGGGCGACCTGGAGCAGGCCATCGTGGTGTTGCGCAAGAAGGGCATGGCCAGCGCCGCCAAGAAGGCCACCCGCGTCGCCACCGAAGGCTCGGTGGCCAGCTACATCCATGCCGGGGGCAAGATCGGGGTGCTGGTCGAGGTCAACTGCGAGAGCGACTTCGTGGCCCGCACCGACGACTTCAAGTCGCTGGTGCACGACATCGCCATGCACATCGCCGCCAGCGATCCCAAGTTCATCCGCAAGGAGGACGTCACCCCCGAGGCCTACGAGCGCGAGAAGGAGATCTACCGCTCGCAGGCGGCGGCCACCGGCAAGCCCGCCAACGTGGTGGAAAAGATCGTGGAAGGCAAGATGTCGAAGTTCTACGAGGAGGTCTGCCTCTACGAGCAGCCCTTCATCAAGGAGCAGACCATCACCGTGGCCCAGCTCATCGCCAGCAAGATCGGTAAGCTGGGGGAGAACATCGCGGTGCGCCGCTTCGCCCGCTTCAAGGTGGGCGAGGCCGGAGAGACCATCGCCTTGAGCAAGCCCGCGGAGACCAAGGCGGAATAGCCGCCGCGCCCCCGGAGACCTCAGGCCCAGCCCGAAGGCTGGGCCTTTTTGCTGCCGCGTCCCGGCTGCAGCCGGGCCCTGGGCGGGCGGCCCGCCCGCCTTTCGAGGTAGAATTGAGTAAATGCCCGAACCCGTCTTCAAGCGCATCCTGCTCAAGCTCTCCGGCGAGGCCCTGGCCGCGGGCCAGGGCTTCGGCGTGGATTCCGACCGCGTGCAGGAGATCGCCGGCGAGCTTCAAGAGGTCCATGCCCTGGGGGTGCAGACCGCCATCGTGGTGGGGGGCGGCAACTTCTTTCGCGGCGTGGCCGAGCAGGCCAAGGAGATGGACCGCGTCTCCGCCGACCACATGGGCATGCTGGCCACCGTCATCAACGCCCTGGCCCTGCAGGACGCCCTGGAAAAGCACGCCGTGATGACCCGCGTGATGTCGGCCATCGAGATGAATCAGGTGTGCGAGCCCTTCATCCGCCGCCGCGCCATCCGCCACCTGGAGAAGGAGCGCGTGGTCATCTTCGCCGGCGGCACCGGCAACCCCTACTTCTCCACCGACACCGCCGCCTCCCTGCGCGCTATGGAGATCAAGGCCGACGTCATCCTCAAGGCCACGAAGGTGGACGGCATCTACGACGCCGATCCCGTCGTGGCCAAAGACGCCAAGATGTTCGACAACATCTCCTACCTCGACATCCTCAAGAAGGGGCTCAAGGTGATGGACTCCACCGCCATCAGCCTGTGCAAGGACAACAACCTGCCCATCGTCGTCTTCAACCTCAATCGCCGCGGCAATATCCGGCGCGTGGTCACGGGCGAGAAGGTGGGCTCGCTGGTCAGCGCATAGCTCCTGCCACACAGCGCAATCCTGCTTCCTCCGCCGGGGTTTTGTTTATAATGCCGCCTTTCAACCTTGGGTCGAAGGCGGATTCCTTATGGCTCAGCCTACGATGGCAGCGGTTCCTGCTCTCAAAGACACCTACCTGCAACTGAAGACGCGCATGGAGAAGGCGGTGGAGGACTTCCGCAAGGAATTGGCGGCTACCCGCACCGGCCGCGCCTCCGTGCACATGCTCGATGCTATCCGCATCCCCTACTATGGCTCCGAGATGCCCCTCAACCAGGTGGCCCAGGTGCACGCCCCCGAGGCCCAGCTCATCACCGTCCAGCCCTTCGATCCCAGCACCCTGCCGGTGATCGAGAAGACCATCCGCTCCGCCGACCTCGGCTTGAACCCCATGAACGACGGCAAGCTCATCCGCATTCCCGTGCCGCCGCTCACCGAGGAGCGCCGCCGGGAGCTGGTCAAACACTTGCACA
This sequence comes from Terriglobales bacterium, assembly GCA_035624475.1. Classification (NCBI taxonomy): domain Bacteria; kingdom Pseudomonadati; phylum Acidobacteriota; class Terriglobia; order Terriglobales; species Terriglobales bacterium. The sequence goes on along the minus strand of DASPRL010000088.1, from coordinate 2,293 downwards.
AGGTGCTGGAGGACCACCGCACGGCCGTGCGCAACATCCGCCGCGACGGCAACGAGGCCCTCAAGAAGACGCTGAAGGACAAGAAGATCAGCGAGGACGAGGAGCGCCGCGCCCTGGAGGAGATCCAGAAGCTCACCGACGACGAGATCAAGAAGATGGAGGAGATGAGCAAGGCCAAAGAGAAGGAAGTCCTGCAGGTCTAGCCCTCCCTCCGCGCCTACGGGTGCGGGCCGGGAAAACGGGCGACTCACTCCCTGGCGTGCAACCCTGAGCCCGCCCCCGGCTTCTCACTAACGTCAATCCCTGAATAGAGTTACGGCAGCTATCGTCTGGCCAGTGGGCGAAGAGTTGCGTATAATTGCCGATTCCTGAGTTCAGCGCCGAGGTGGCTTTATTTTTAGTCTCCACCAGGGAAGTTCTGTGGGTAGGGCAGGTAGGTGGGGGCGCCAGGGGAAGCTGTGGACCCTCGTGGCGGCCTTTGCCGTCCTGCTTCTGGCCGTTCCCGCTTGGGCACAGCAACCCCTGATCGAGGCCATCCAGATCCACGGCAACCGCCGCATCCCCGCCGAGACCATCCGCGCCCGCATGTTCAGCAAGGCCGGCGACGTCTACGACGAAGCCGCCCTGGAGCGCGACTTCAATTCCCTGTGGAACACCGGCTACTTCGAGGACCTCCGCTTCGAGCGCGAGGAGGGCCCCAAGGGCTACATCATCCACGTCTACGTCAAGGAAAAGCCCACCATCCGCCGCATCGAGTACAAGAACCTCAGCTCGGTTTCGCAGAGCGACGTGCTCGACCGCTTCAAGCAGGACAAGGTGGGCATCTCGGTGGAAAGCCAGTACGACCCCACCAAGGTCAAGCACGCCGAGGTGGTGATCAAGGAGCTGCTGGCCGAGCACGGCCGCCAGTTCGCCACCGTGCGCACCGAGATCCATCCCATCCCCCCGGCGTCGGTGGAGGTGGACTTCATCGTGAACGAGGGCCCCAAGGTCAAGGTGGGCAAGATTCGCTTCGAGGGCAACAAGCACCTCAGCGGCCGCTACCTGCGCAGCCAGATGAAGAACCTGAAGCCCATCGGCATCCCTCACTCCATCTTCCTGGAGAACCTCTTCTCCAAGACCTACGACGCCAGCAAGCTCAGCGAAGACGCGGAACGCGTTCGCGACGCCTACCAGCAGAAGGGCTACTTCAAGGCGCTGGTCCAGGATCCCCAGACCAAGGTGCGCGACACCTCCGGCCTGCACATTCCCATCATCCAGAAGGGCGGGGGCAAGGCGGTGGACATCACCGTCCCCATCGAGGAAGGGGAACGCTACCGTCTGGGCGGCATCACCTTCAAGGGCAACAAGGCCATCGCCAATACCGCGCCCTTGCGCGGCATCTTTCCCATGAAGGACGGGGACATCTTCGACACCTCTCTGGTGCGCAAGGGGCTGGAAAACCTGCGCAAGGCCTACGGCCAGTTGGGTTACATCAACTTCACGGCCGTGCCCGAGACCCAGATCGATGACGAGAAGCGCCTGATCACCCTGACCATCGACGTGGACGAGGGCAAGCCCTACTTCGTGCGCCGCATCGAGTTTCAGGGCAACACCACCACCCGCGACAAGGTCATCCGCCGCGAGCTGGCCCTGGAGGAAGGCCAGGTCTACAACAGCCAGCTCTGGGAGCTGAGCCTGCTGCGCCTCAACCAGCTCGGCTACTTCGACCAGCTCCGCCCCGACCAGGATTCCGAGATCCACCAGAACAACCAGGAGGGCACGGTCGACATCACCTTGAAGGTCCACGAGAAAGGCAAGAACAGCGTTGGCCTGACCGGCGGGGTGAGCGGGCTGGCCGGCTCCTTCGTCGGCCTCAACTACACCACCAACAACTTCCTGGGGCTGGGCGAGACCTTGAGCTTCGAGGCCGACTTTGGCAACCAGCAGCGCAATTTCATGTTCTCCTTCAGCGAGCCCTACCTGTTCGACCGCCCCCTGCAGGTGGGCTTCAGCGTGTACGACCGCCTGATCAAGTACAACCAGGCGCAGCAGCAGGCCATCGCTTCCGGGGTCTCCAACCTCAACCTGCCTCAGCCGTTCCTCAACGCCCTGCAGAACTTCACCCAGTCCAGCCGGGGCTTCACGCTCAGCGCCAGTTACGCCTTGCACCGATCCTTCAAGCGTGTCGGCATCACCTACGCCTTCGACGACTCCTCGGTCACGGCCCTCAGCACGGCCTCGCAACAGCTCTTCGAGGAGCTGGCCTTCCGCGGCATCTCCGGACCCAATGCTCTGGAGGGCGTGATCACCA
>DASPRL010000087.1 GCA_035624475.1 Terriglobales bacterium | reverse complement strand
ATCCGGTTGGAGTTGATGACCCCAGCCGGCGACCTGGTCCAGGCCGATACCTATAACAAGCTGTTCACCATGCACGGCGTGGTGATGATCTTCTTCTTCCTCATCCCGGCGGTGCCGGCGGTGCTGGGCAACTTCCTGCTGCCCATGATGGTGGGGGCGCGCGACCTGGCCTTCCCCCGGCTCAACCTGCTGAGCTGGTATCTGTACGTCTTCGGGGGCCTGTTCGGCGTTTACGTGATGCTGCAGGGCGGCCTGGACACGGGCTGGACCTTCTATACCCCCTTCAGCACGGCCTACTCCAACACCCCGGTGATCCCGGCGATCGTGGGGGTGTTCATCGCCGGCTTCTCCTCCATCCTGACAGGATTGAACTTCATCGTGACCGTGCACCGCATGCGGGCGCCCGGGCTGACCTGGTTCCGGCTGCCGCTGTTCGTGTGGTCCATGTACGCCACCGCGCTGATCCAGGTCCTGGGGACGCCGGTGGTGGCCATCACCCTGGCGCTGGTGGCGGTGGAGCGCGCCTTCCGGGTGGGCATCTTCGATCCCGCGCTGGGCGGCGACCCCGTGCTCTTCCAGCACATGTTCTGGTTTTACTCGCACCCCGCGGTCTACATCATGATCCTGCCGGGGATGGGAGTGGTGAGCGAGATCGTCCCCTGCTTCGCGCGCAAGCGCATCTTCGGCTACAGCTTCATCGCCTTCTCCAGCATCGCCATCGCCGTCTTCGGCTTCCTGGTGTGGGGCCACCACATGTTCGTGGCCGGCATCTCGGTGTACTCGGCCATGATCTTCTCCATCCTGAGCTTCCTGGTGGCCATCCCCTCGGCCATCAAGGTGTTCAACTGGACCGCGACCATGTACAAGGGCTCCATCTCCTACCGCACCCCCATGCTGTACGCCTTCGTCTTCATCGGGCTGTTCACCATGGGCGGACTGACGGGGCTCTTCCTGGCCACGCTGGGGGTGGACGTGCACGTCACCGACACCTACTTCGTGGTCGCGCACTTCCACTTCATCATGGTGGGCGGGATGCTGATGGCCTACCTGGGCGGACTGCACTTCTGGTGGCCGAAGATCACCGGGCGGCTCTATCCCGAGGGCTGGGCGCGGCTCTCCGCCCTGGTCATCTTCCTGGGCTTCTGCCTGACCTTCTTTCCGCAGTTCCTGCTGGGCTACATGGGGATGCCGCGGCGCTACCACGCCTATCCGCCCGAGTTCCAGGTGCTGAACGTGATGTCGAGCGCGGGGGCATCCATCCTGGCGGTGGGCTACGTCATGCCCATGATCTACTTCATCTGGTCGATGCGCTACGGCAAGGTGGCGGGGCCGAACCCCTGGGCGGCCACCGGGCTGGAGTGGAGGACGGCGTCGCCCCCGCCCAAGCACAACTTCGACCAGATCCCGGTGGTGGAGGAGGAGGCCTACGACTACGCCAACATGAAACAGCAACCCCTGGAGGAGGTCCCCATTGGCGGCTTCTGAGAATGTAGCCGTGGAAGTCCGTCCCTACGGGCTGCAGGAGCAGTTCGACGATCCGGAGCAGCAGCGCGAGGCCTCCAGCCTGGGCATGTGGATCTTCCTGGTCACCGAGGTGATGTTCTTCGGCGGGCTCTTCCTGGGCTATCTGGTCTACCGCGTCGAGTACCCCGTGGCCTTCGCCGCGGGCAGCAACAGCCTGCTGTTCTGGGCCGGGACGCTCAACACCCTGGTGCTCATCGGCAGCAGCCTGACCATGGCCATGGCGGTGCGCTCCAGCCAGGTGGGGCGAAAGACCGCGATGGTGGCGCTGCTGGGCGCCACCCTGCTGCTGGGGCTGGTCTTCCTGGGGGTGAAGGGCTACGAGTGGCACGACGAGTACGAGCGCCACCACGTGCCCGGGCCCGCCTTCCAGTTCCACGAGAAGGCGCCCAGCATGGCGGGCTATCCCGATCCTCGCAACGCCCAGCTCTTCTTCTTCTTCTATTTCGTCATGACCGGGCTGCACGCGCTGCACATGATCGTGGGCGTGGGCATCGTGGCCGCCATCCTTTATTACGGCCGGCAGGGGCGCTACACCCCCGGCTATCACAACCCGGTGGAGGTGGCTGGGCTCTACTGGCACTTCGTGGACATCGTGTGGATCTACCTGTTCCCTCTGCTCTACCTGATCGACCGGCATCCGTGAGGAGCTATGGCGGCTGAGCACATCGTTCCCAAGCGCACTTACTTCGCCATCTGGGCGGCGCTGCTGATCCTGACCGGGCTCACGGCCTACGCCTCTACCCTCAACCTGCACGTGGTTTCGGGAGTGCACGACATCAGCCTGAATGCGGCGGCGGCGCTGCTGATCGCCTCGCTCAAGGCCAGCCTGGTGGTGCTGTTCTTCATGCACCTGAAATACAGCCCGCGTCTGACGGCCGTGGTGGTCTTTGCCGCCGTCTTCTGGCTGGCCATCCTGCTGACGCTGAGCATGGCGGACTACCTCACTCGCGGCCTGTCGACGCTGGCGCGCTAGGCGCCTTCCGACCCGAGGTGGCGGCCGGAAATCTGCGCTATACTGCGCACACATCTTTCCTCGTTCTTGCGGGACTCTTCCCCGGAGGTGACGCGATGGCGTTCTGCACGTCTTGCGGAGCCGGTGTGGACGCGGGTGCCAGGGCCTGCCCCAAGTGTGGCGCGCTCATGGCGGGCGCGGCGCCGGCGGCTCCCGCGGCTCAACCCGGCCAGACCGCCCAGCCCGCGCCCAAGGGCGGCAGCGGCGCCCTCAAGGTCATCCTGGTCATCCTGGGCATCTTCCTTCTGTTCGTGGTGATCGTCGGCGCGGTGGTGGGCTACGCCGGATACCGGGGCTACAAGGCGGTGAAGGCGGAGCAGGCCAAGCTGGGCGACATGAAGGTAGACGTCAACACGGGCACGGCTTCCGCCGGCGACGCCACCAAGATCGCGGAGGAGATGGAGGTGGAAGTCTACCCCGGCGCGGAACCCCAGAAGGGTGGCGGCGCCGTCAGCCTGGGTGGGTTCTCCGTGGCGGGCGCCAACTTTCTGACCTCGGACTCGCCTTCCCAGGTCGCCGACTTCTACAAGAAGAAGTATCCCAAGGCCATGCTGGTCAGCGGGGAAGGCGACCACTACAGCATCATGGTCAACACCTCCAAGGGAATGGTGACGGTGGCCATCGAGCCCTCCGAGGGCAAGACCAAGATCTCGATCGCGCGCATGGCCGGGGCCACCATGCCCGGCGCCGGACAACCAAACTAGGCCGGCGGGCAGCTTTCCCTGGCTTGCCGGCCGCAACCGGCTACAATACCCGGCGTGAGACAGACTCTGTTCGTGATGGAGGACGACGCCGACATCGCCCGCCTGGTGCGCCACCACCTGGAAGCGGCGGGCTTCGGGGTGCGGACCTTCAGCTCCGCCCACCACGTGTTGGCGGAAGCGGAGCGCGAGCGCCCGGCGCTGATGCTGCTCGACATCATGGTGCCGGGAGGCGACGGCTTGGAACTCTGCCGCCGCATCCGCAAGTCCACGCACCTGGCGGGCACGCCCGTCATCTTTCTGACCGCCAAGACCGGCGAGACCGACCGGGTGGTGGGGCTGGAGCTGGGCGCCGACGACTACGTCACCAAGCCCTTCAGCCCGCGCGAGCTGGTGGCCCGGGTCAAGGCGGTGCTGCGGCGCTTCGAACAGCCGCTGCCCACCTCCATGGTCAAGGTCGGCGAGATCGAGGTGGACGGAGGCGCCATGACCCTGAGGGTGCGGGGCAAGCTGGTACCCACCACCGCCACCGAGTTCCGCCTGCTCGATCATCTGGCGCGGCACGCGGGCCGCGTCTTCACCCGCGACCAGTTGCTGGACGCGGTGTGGCGCGACACTCACTATGTGACCCCGCGCTCGGTGGACGTGTACGTTCGCCGGGTGCGTGAGAAGATCGAGCCCGACCCGGAGCAGCCCCGCTATCTGCGCACCGTGCGCGGCGCCGGGTATCGCTTCGAGGTCCCCAAGTGAGGACTCGCATCTTCTTCAAGCTGCTGGGCGCCTTCCTGCTGGTGATCGCGGCCGCCACCCTGATCCTCGACTTCAGCGTGCGCTCCGCCTGGGAAGATTCGCTCTACCAGGAGATCCACACCTCGCTGAGCCAGAAGGTGCGCCTGTTCGCCGCCACGGTGGAGCACGAGCGCGACCGGCGGCCGCTGCCGCAGATCGCGGAGCAGGCGGCGCAGGCGGCGGATGCGCGCGCTACCATCATCGATTCCGCCGGCAAGGTGCTGGCCGACACCCGCGCCAACCCGGCGGAGATGGAGAACCACGCCACCCGCCCCGAGTTCATCGCCGCCCTGCACGGGCAGATGGGCAGCGCCACCCGCACCAGCCACACCGTGGGCATCCCCTTCCTGTACGTGGCGGCGCCGGTGCCCGGGGGGGCGGTGCGCCTCGCCTATCCCCTGGCCTCCATCCAGGAGCTGACCTGGCACGTGCGGGTGCGCTTACTGTGGGCCTCGGGGCTGGCGCTGGTGATCGCCACTCTGCTGGCGGCGGGCATCGCGCAGTCCATCTCGCTGCGGCTGCGGCGCATCGTCACCTTTGCGGAGCGGGTGGCCTCCGGAGACCTGACCGCGCGCATCGCCGAAACCTCTTCCGACGAGGTGGCGCACGTGGCCTCGGCTCTGGACAAGACCGCGCGCCGACTGGAAGAGAGCTTTGCCGCGGTGGAGACGGCGCGCCAGCAGCTCGAAACCGTGCTCAACTCCATGCAGGAAGCGGTGCTGGCCGTGGACGCGGAGCGGCGCGTGCTCTGGGCCAACGGGCGCATGCACGAGCTGGCCCGGGTCAGCCCGCGCTCACCCCTGGTGACCACGGTGCGCGATCCCGACTTCCTGGCCTGCATCGAAGAGGTACTGGGGCGGAGCGAGGTGCGCAGCGCGCGCGCCAGTTCCCTGCTCCCCGGCCGCAGCTTCCAGGTGACGGCGGCGCCCATGCCCGGGGGCGGCGCGGTGGCGGTGGTGCACGACCTCACCGAGATCGAGCGCGTGGAGAAGACGCGGCGGGACTTCATCGCCAACGTCTCCCACGAACTGCGCACCCCCCTGACCTCGATCCAGGGTTATGCCGAGACCCTGCTGGAGGGTGGAACCGCCGACAGCGCCGCCGCCCGCGATTTCCTGGAGATCATCCGCAAGAACGCCACCCGCATGTCGCGGCTGACCGAAGACCTGCTCACCCTGGCGCGGGTGGAGTCGGGCGAGCAGGAATTCGCGCTGCGGCCGGTGGCGGCGGCAGACCTACTGCGCGACGCCCAGGAGAGCTTTCGCGCCATCGCCCGGGCCGCGGGAGTGGAATTGAGCGTGGAAGACACGGCCACGCGCGAGGTGGCGGCCGACATCGATGCCCTGCATCAGGTCTTCGCCAACCTGATCGACAACGCTCTCAAGTACGGCGCCTCCGGAGGCCGGGTGGTGCTGGCGGCCCGCGACAGCGCCGGCGGGGTGGAGTTCTCGGTGCGCGACTTCG
>DASPRL010000086.1 GCA_035624475.1 Terriglobales bacterium | reverse complement strand
CCCCTCCTACCGCTTCCACTGGCCGGAGATGGCTTGGTGGCAGGACCCGGGGTTCAACCAGTACCTGGAGCGCTTCCATGAGTATAAAGGCCTGAACACGCAACGCCGTTGGATGGTGTACCAGTTGGCGCGCCTGCTGGTCAGTCTGCCCGGCGACACCGCCGAGTGCGGGGTCTTCGAAGGCGCCACCTCCTACCTGATCTGCCGGTCGCTGCAGGGAGGCTCCAACCCTCCACGTACCCACTTCCTCTTCGATTCCTTCCAAGGGCTGTCGGCTCCCTCCCCTCAGGACGGTGGCTACTGGACCAAGGGAGGCCTGGCTGCCAGCCTGGAGGCGGCCCGGGCCAACTTGGAGTCGGCGGGCCGGCTCAGTTGGCATCCGGGATGGATCCCGGAGCGCTTTGCGGAGGTCACCGAGCGGAGATTCTCCTTCGTGCACATCGACGTCGACCTCTACCAGCCCACACGCGACAGCCTGGCTTTCTTCTATCCCCGCATGCAGGAGGGTGGGATCATCGTCTGCGATGATTATGGCTTCACCACCTGTCCCGGCGCCACCCTGGCGGTGGACGAGTTCCTGGCCGACAAGCCGGAGAAGATCATCGTCCTGCCCTGCGGGGGCGGCTTCCTGATCAAGGGTTGCAACACGGCCGCTCCCCTTGCCCTGTGAGGAAGCTGGATCGGCGCGGTTGTCCCGGCGGGGGAGGGCGATGGTAAGATGCAGCGCCGATGGTCTTCCCGGAGAAGATTTGGAGTCATTACCAGGGAGCGGGAGTCATTGTCTTCTCGGGCGCCGCGCCCCGCCTGGAGTACCTCTTTCGACTGGTCAAGAGGCGCGCCTCCCGCGCCCCCAGCGTCCTGAACATCGGGGTCGGCAACGGCTACTTCGAGGCTCGCTGCCAGAAGGCCGGCTTCCAGGTCTGCGCGATCGACCCGGTGGAAGCCGCGGTGGAGTCGTTGCGGAAACAGGGGGTCGACGCCAAGAGGGCGTTGGTGTCGGCGATCCCCTTTCCCGCCAGCTCCTTTGACTTCGTGGTCGCCTCGGAGGTGCTGGAGCACCTGGAGGACCAGGAACTCAGCGCCGGCATCGGGGAGATCGCCCGCGTGCTCAAACCGGGAGGGTATTTCGTCGGCACGGTCCCTTACGAAGAGAAGCTGGGCGAGGAGATGATCGTATGTCCCGACTGCGGCAAGGTCTTCCATCGTTGGGGCCATGTGCGCAGCTTCAGCTCCCAGTCCTTGGGGACGGCCCTCGAACCTGCCCTCACTCAGGTCCGCATGAGGGTGCGTGGCTTTTCGGCGAGCCGGAGCTGGAGGGGGCGGGCGGCGTCGGCCGTGCGGCGCATCCTGCTCTTCTTCGGCAGCCATGGAGTCAACGAGAACATCGTGTTTGTCTTCGCCAAGCGCGCCTAGCCGGCGATGCGCGCAGATGGGACTCTGCCTCGCCGTCGCTGGCGGCGCGTTTTCTAGTACCATGGCTGACGCTGCGTTTGCTGAGAGGCCTTGGCGGCTGGGCGGACAACTCGGATCCTGTTGCTGGGAGGAGGCGGCCAGGTCGGCTCGGCGCTGCTGCCTGGGCTGGCGGAGTTGGGTGAGGTCTCCGCTCCTGGCCACTCCCAGTTGGACCTGGGGTCTGCACCCGCGTTGCGCAAGGCCGTGCGCGCTCTGCAGCCGGCCATCGTCGTGAATGCAGCCGCTTACACCGCCGTGGATCGCGCTGAAGCTGAACCCGAGTTTGCCCTGCGCGTGAACGCCGACGCCCCCGCCATCCTCGCGGAGGAGGCTCGCCGCTGTGGAGCCGTCCTGCTGCACTATTCCACCGATTACGTGTTTGATGGCGCGAAGACCACGCCCTACGATGAGGAGGATGCCACCGGGCCGCTCAACGTCTACGGGCGCAGCAAATTGCTGGGGGAAGAGGGGGTGGCGGCGGTGGGCGGTGCCTGGTTCATCCTGCGCACAGGCTGGGTCTACGCCGCGCGCGGCAACAACTTCCTGCTCACGATCCTGCGGCGGGGCGCTGAGCAGGAGACGCTCGCGGTGGTCGAGGACCAGGTGGGCACGCCCACCCCGGCCGCGGTGGTGGCGAGGGCGACGCTCGACGTCCTGCGCGCCTGCCGCGGGCAGAATGCCTACGAGTGCGCCCAGGGCCGGTCAGGAATCTACCACGCGGGCTGCGCCGGCCAGGCTTCGTGGTTCCAGTTCGCGCTCGCCATTCTTGCGGAAGCTGGGAGCGCCGGTTTGGGAGCGACACTCAAGGTCGCGCAGGTGCTCCCCATCACCAGCGCGGAATACGCGGCGGCTGCTCTCCGGCCCCGCTACTCGGTCCT
>DASPRL010000085.1 GCA_035624475.1 Terriglobales bacterium | reverse complement strand
GCCAGCCCGAGCTGGCGCATACCCTGGAACGCATCGCCCAGAGCCCCGACGACTTCTACAAAGGCGCCATGGCGCACGAAATCGCTTCCTTCCTGCAGAACAATGGCGGCCTGATCACCCAGAAAGACCTGGCCGACTACCAGGTGAAGCTGCGCGAGCCGGTGCACGGCAGCTACCGCGGCTACGAGATCCTGAGCGCGCCGCCACCCTCTTCCGGCGGCATCGACGTGCTCGAGATCCTGAACATCCTCGAGGGCTACAACCTGGGCAAGCTGGGCTGGGGCTCGGCCGAGGCCGTGCATTTGACCGCCGAGGCCTTCCGCCGCGCTTACTACGACCGCGCCGAGTTCCTGGGCGATCCCGACTTTACCCCCCTGCCGGTGGCGCAGCTCATCGACAAGAGGTACGCCGCTGCTTGGCGCGAAGGGCTGGACCCGCGCCACGCCACCCCCAGCGCGCAGCTCAAGCGTCCCGACGTCTTCGACAAGCTGGACCGCGAGGCGGCGCTGCGTCCACAGCCCGCGCTGGAAGAGTCGCCCGACACAACCCATTTCTCCATCGTGGACGCCGAGGGCATGGCCGTGGCCGTGACCTACACCCTGAACGACGGCTTCGGCTCGCGCGTCACCGTCCCCGGCCTGGGCTTCCTGCTCAACGACGAGATGGACGACTTCGCCTCCAAGCCGGGCGCGCCCAACCTCTTCGGCCTGGTGCAGGGCTCCGCCAACGCCATCGCCGGGCGCAAGCGCCCGCTCTCCTCCATGACCCCCACCATGGTGCTCAAGGGCGGCAAGCTCTTTCTGGTGCTGGGCTCGCCGGGCGGCGGCAGGATCCCCACCACTGTGGTCCAGATCATCCTCAACATGGTGGACTACGGCATGAACGTGCAGCAGGCCGTGAACGCAGCCCGCTTCCATCACCAGTGGCTGCCCGACACCATCAGCTATGAGGAGGACGGTCTCTCGCCCGATACCGTGCGCTTGCTCGAGGCCATGGGTCACAAGCTGCGCGAGGGTTACGAGAGCGAGGGCGAGCACCATGATTACTGGAGCGATGGCGAGTGCGTGGCCATCGATCTCCGCACCGGGGAGCGGCTGGGCGCCAGCGATCCCCGTAACAACGGAAAGCCGGTGGGCTACTGATGCAGAAGGCGATGTCCACTTACGTCTACGTGAAGGAGCGGCTGCATCCCGGGCTGCTGGAGGGGCTGGCGCGCGCCGGCGCCCAGGCCATTGAGATCTTCGCCGCCCGCGGCCACTTCGATTACTCCAACAAGGCGCACGTGCGCGAGATCGCTTCCTGGTTCCGCCAGAGCGGCGTGCCCCTGCACTCCATGCACTCGCCCATGTTCTGCGACTACGAGTGGGGACGCTCGGGCGCTCCCCCCATCAACCCGGTGGACACCGACAAGCGCCGCCGCATCGAGGCCATGGACGAGATCAAGCGCTGCCTCGAGGTGGCGGAGGAGATCCCCTACAAGTTCCTGGTCCAGCACATGGGCCTGGGCGGGGAAGAGTTCACGCCGCAGAGGTTCGAGGCCGGGCTGACCTCGCTCGAACACCTGCGCGCTTTCGCCAAGCCCCTGGGCGTCAGCCTGCTGGTGGAGAACATCCCCAATGAGCTGTCCACGCCGGAGCGGCTGCTGGAGTACATCCAGACCCTGCACTTCGAGGACCTTGGGGTGTGTTTTGACGTGGGGCACGCGCACATCATGAGTGATGTGGCCGGGGCCTTCGAGCCGCTCAAGCCGCACATCCGCTCCACCCACGTGCACGATAACGCGCGCGACCGCGACTCCCACCTGTGGCCGGGGGACGGCGGCATCGACTGGCGCCAGGCGGTCGCCCTGCTGGCCTCCGCGCCCCATCGGCCCCCGCTGCTCATGGAGATCGACGGTGAGGGCAAGGGCAACATCCTGGAAGGCATGGGCGCGGCCTTCCGCCGCCTGGAGGTGGCGGAGAACGCCGCCGCCGCGAAGTGACCATGGACGCTCCCATCACCAGCATCGTGCAGGTCGGCCGCCACGAGAGCGAGCGCGTCACCCTGCGCGGATGGCTCTACAACCTGCGCGAGAGCGGCAAGCTGCTCTTCCCCATCTTCCGCGACGGCACCGGCTTCATCCAGGGCGTGGTGGCCAAGAACGCCGTGCCCGAGGAGGTCTTCGAGCGGGTCAAGAACCTGACCCAGGAGTCCAGCGTCGTGGTGCGTGGCAAGGTGCGCGCCGACAGGCGCGCCCCCGGCGGCTACGAGCTGGACGTGGATGAACTTGAGATCGTGCAGCGCGTCCCCGACGACCAGGCCTTCCCCATCTCCCTCAAGGAGCACGGGGTCGAGTTCCTGATGGAGCACCGCCACCTGTGGGTGCGCTCGCCGCGCCAGATCGCCATCCTGCGGCTGCGCGCCGAGATCATCAAGGCGGCCCGCGATTTCTTCGACGACCGCGGCTTCACCCTCACCGATCCCCCCATCCTCACCCCCGCCGCCTGCGAGGGCACCAGCACCCTCTTCCCGGTGGATTATTTCGGCGATCCCGCCTTCCTGACCCAGTCGGGCCAGCTCTACATCGAGGCCACGGCCATGGCCCTGGGCAAGGTCTATTCTTTCGGGCCTACCTTCCGCGCGGAGAAGTCCAAGACCCGCCGCCACCTCACCGAGTTCTGGATGGTGGAGCCCGAGGTCGCCTTCCTGGAGCTCGACGGCCTGATGCAACTGGCGGAGCAGTTCATCAGCTCCATCGTGCAGCGCTGCCTGGAGCGGCGCCGTGCCGAGTTCAAGACCTTGGAGCGCGACACCACGGTCCTGGAGAAGGTGCAGCCGCCCTTCCCCCGCCTCACCTATGACGACGCGGTGAAGATGCTGCAGGAGGGCCACGCCAAGGGCGAGCTGGAGACCCGTTTCGAGTGGGGCGGCGACCTGGGCTCTCCCGACGAGACCTATCTCTCCGCCAAGTTCGACCGGCCGGTGATGGTGCACCGCTATCCCGCCGCGGTGAAGGCGTTTTACATGGAGCCCGACCCGCAGCGCCCCGAGCTGGCGCTGTGCGTGGACGTGCTCGCCCCCGAGGGCTACGGCGAGATCATCGGGGGCTCGCAGCGCATGGGCTCTTACGAGAAGCTGCTCCAGCGCATCCATGAGCACGGCTTGCCCGAGGACGCTTTCCGGTGGTATCTGGACCTGCGCAAGTACGGCGGGGTGCCGCACGCCGGCTTCGGCATGGGCATCGAGCGGGTCGTGGCGTGGATCTGCGGCCTGGAGCACGTGCGCGAGACCATCCCCTTCGCCCGCATGCTGCACAAGATCTACCCATGAAAGGCAAAGGGCAGAAGGCAAAAGGCAAAATGACCCGATGACCCGATGATTCGATGACCCGATAGGACTCATGGCTACGACGACGACAACTCCTTTTTCGAACATCATCCCGCGGAAGATCCGGGTGATCGGGGTGCCGCTGGACCTGGGCCAGTCGCGCCGCGGCGTGGACATGGGCCCTTCGGCGGTGCGGGTGGCCGGGCTGGAGGCCCGCCTGGAGGCCCTCGGCCACAAGGTCGAGGACGCCGGCAACATCGCCGTCGCTATCCCCGAGATGAAGAAGGAGGGCGACCCGCACGCCAAGTACCTCAAGGAGATCACCGCCACCTGCACCAAGCACGCCGAGCTGGTGCTGAAGACGCTGGAGGCGGGCAAGATGCCGGTGGCGCTGGGCGGCGACCACTCCATCGCTGCGGGCACGGTGGCGGGCGTGGCCGAGTTCTATCGCCGCCAGCAGCAGAAGATCGGCTTGCTCTGGATCGACGCCCATACCGACATCAACACCCCCGAGTCCTCGCCCAGCGGCAACGTCCACGGCATGCCTTTGGCCGCCATCATGGGACTGGGTCCCGCCGATCTGGCCAACCTCTTCGGCTTCTCTCCCAAGGTCGCTCCGGACAATTGCGTGCTGGTGGGCGTGCGCGACATCGATCAGATCGAGAAGGAGAACGTGCGCAAGGCCGGGGTGGAGGTCTTCACCATGCGCGACATCGACGAGCGCGGCATGCGCACGGTGATGGAAGAGGCGCTGCGCATGGCCGGACGCGGCGCCGCCGGCTACCACGTCTCCCTCGACATGGACTGGATCGATCCCGAGGACGCCCCCGGGGTGGGTACCCCGGTGCGCGGCGGCGCTACCTACCGCGAAGGCCACCTGGCCATGGAGATCATCGCCGACCACGGCCGCATGACCTCGTTCGAGATCGTCGAGGTCAACCCCGTCATCGACGAGCACAACCGCACCGCCGACCTGGCCGTGGAGCTCGCCCTCTCCGCGTTCGGCAAGAAGATCCTCTAGACCTGTCAGCCCGTGCCCGGCCTGCCATCGCTCTGGTTTGATCGAGGAGGAGTGCTCAGCTTCCTCAAGAGAGTTGACCATAGGAGGTAGACGGCCGCGAGCAAGGCGACAAGGAAGACCAGCTTGCGCGTGTCGCTGCCGAGGAGACGCCATCCCCAGGGATCAATAAGCACCAGCAGCCCAGCAAGAAACAAGAGGCCCGGCGCGAGCATCGCGATTCCCGTCCTCACCAAGGCATCCAGCTCTCCGCTTTTATCCGGCCCTGCGCCCGTCAGTGAATAGGGGACTTTGAGGCCTGCCTGCCTCACCATCACCAAAATGTAGTGGTCTTCGCCGCAAAGCGCCTTGAGGGCCTGGGCCCACGACGCTTCCTGCCCCCGGCGCTTGTCCGACTGGTAAGCGGCGCGGATCAGCCCGGCAACCTTCTCTTCGTATTCATCGGAATCGCATTGCTCATCGAACTGTGCCACCTTCTCCGGGTCTTGCGGAGGCCCGTTGACCTCTGAGAAGTCCAGCATGTAGCGTTCCGGCCCCGACAGAGAAACGCCATCCTCCTGCGCCTGCTCGAGTACGCGCTGGATGAGGAACTGCTTGCCGGCTTCTGCCGCCGAACGATTGTCGGGGGCCATGGCCGAGGATTCTACCCCCGGGGCAGCCCGCAGGGCGATTGGAATAGCCCAGGGCGAAGTCCTGGGCAGGCGAGGTCCCGGCCCTACGACACCAGCTTGATGGCGTAGGTCAGCAGGAGCAGGGCGGCGTCGGCCGCCGCGGCCAGGAAGAGCACGCCCAGGAAGCGTCCGCTGCTGCGCAGGCGCTCGGGCGCGACCTGGGAGCGCCGCACCACCACCGTGTGCGCCCACTGATCGCCGTAGCGCTGCTGCAGCGGCGACTTCTGCATGGCCACGTAAGCGATGATCCCGAAGAAGAGCGCGTCCACGTAGTAGGCCAGGGAGCGCACCAGCGCCGCTCCCATGCGGCAGGGCGTGCCGTCCTCCTGCAGCACTACCAGGCCCAGGGCGAGCTTGCCCAGCGAGCTCCCGTGCCCGCCCTCCGAGATCACGTGGTACAGCATGGCGCCCAGGATGGCGGCGATGAAGGTCAGCGCCGACAGCGAGGTGGTCCGGGCGATCAGCGGCTGCAGCGGCGTGTGGTTCAGGCTGGCGCTGATGGCCAGGAAGATCCCGATGATCACCCCGGCGCCGAAGGAGATCACGTAGTGCACCAGCAGGTCGAGCAGGCGCGCTCCGAAGCGCGGCCAGAAAGGAACGCCCACCAAAGCGCCGGGTTCAGGGGCGTAGCCGCCCATGGACAACGACGGCGGCGGAACGGGTGCTGGCGTCGGCGCGGACATAGGAGCGGTTATTATGGACTTCCCCAGCCGCTTGTCAACCGCTGCGGGCAACCCCGGCCGCTCCCGCGGTGTCTATCCCGGGTGAGCACATTCGCGGCGGATTGGATACACTGCTCAGGGAGCCGGCATGAAGAAGCTGCGAGTGGGCGTGTTGTTCGGCGGGCGTTCGGGCGAGCACGAGGTCTCTCTTCTCTCCGCGGCCTCGGTCATCGAGGCCGTCGACAAGTCCAGGTACGAAGTCATCCCCATCGGCATCACCAAGGACGGGCGCTGGCTGACCTCGGCGCACGCCGAGCGGCTGCTGCGCGGCGAGAAGCCCGCCGTCCCTGAGCGCCACCTGCGCGCCGGCGATCCCGCCGCCACTCCCGAAGCCGCGCTGCTGGCCTCGGGCCAAGGCGTGATCGTCCCGCCCGTGCCCCCGGCGCCGGGCGCCGACGACTCCCAGTCGCTCATCCCTTTCCAGAGCAACAGTCATCCCGCCGCACGCGCGGTCAACGTGGACGTCATCTTTCCGGTACTGCACGGCACCTTCGGCGAGGACGGCACCATCCAGGGCCTGCTGGAGTTGGCCGACATCGCCTACGTGGGCGCGGGCGTGCTGGGCTCGGCCGCGGGCATGGACAAGGACGTCATGAAGCAGCTCTTCCGCGCCGCCGGGCTGTCCATCGTCCGCCACCTCACCTTCCTGCGTGGCGACTGGGAGCGCGACCCGGCGCGCGTCCGCCGCGAGATCCAGAAGAAGCTTCGCTACCCGCTCTTCGTGAAGCCCGCCAACCTGGGCTCCTCGGTGGGCATCACCAAGGCGCACGGCCCGGACGAACTGGCCGCCTCGCTCGACGAGGCCGCGCGCTACGACCGCAAGCTCATCGTCGAGGAGGCCGTGGGTGGCAAGAAGCACAAGGCGCGGGAGCTGGAGTGCTCGGTGCTGGGCAACGACGATCCCGAAGCCTCGGTGCCGGGCGAGGTCGTCCCCGGCAAGGAGTTCTACGACTACGCTGCCAAGTATCTGGACGAGGGCTCGGAGCTGATCATCCCGGCCAAGCTCACGCGCGCGCAGACCAAGAAGGTGCAGGAGCTGGCGGTGGCCGCCTTCCGCGCCGTGGACTGTTCGGGGCTGGCGCGCGTGGATTTTCTGATGGATCCCGCGAGCAAGAAGATCTACGTCAACGAGATCAACACCATGCCCGGCTTCACCTCCATCAGCATGTACCCCAAGCTGTGGGCGGCCACCGGCATCGGGTACTCCGAGCTCATCGCCCGGCTCATCCAGCTCGGCCTGGAGCGCCACGCCGACAAGAAGAAGAACCGCTACAGCCGCTAGGGGAGGGAGCCCCCGTGCGAGTCAACAGACACGTACGATGGTCGTTGTGGGCTGGACTGATTGGGACGGGCGCCGCCGCGTCATTCATTGCCGTCTACGGCTTTGCCCCAAGCCCGACAATCTATAAGGTGCTCGCGTCCGTAGATCGGCTGGGGATGCTCGTTGCTTCTTCAGCCACAGCTTTGGTTTTTCCCGGCGACCGGATTGCCTACGGGACCTTCCGTGCGGCAACCTTCTTCGACATCGTCCTGGTCTTGGCCACGGGCATTCAAGCGGCCTTCCTGGGTGCCGCTGCCAGCCTCCTGCTGAGAAGGAAGCCGACAGCGGGCTAGATGCAGCGCGATTGTGTCCTCTGCAAGAATTGAATCCTTCTCTGCCCTGTGCTAATCTAACTAACCGGTTAGTTAAATCATGCCCCCGCTTGCCACCATCCCGAAGAAAGCGGCCCGCCGCGGCAGCCGCGGCCGCCCCGAGCAGACTCGCGCCGCCATCCTGGATGCGGCCGTGCGCGAGTTCGCCCAGGAAGGCATCGCTGGCGCCCGCAT
>DASPRL010000084.1 GCA_035624475.1 Terriglobales bacterium | reverse complement strand
CCCAGCCCGCAAGGCGGCATGCTCTACGACGTCTGGCGGCGGACGCGAGAGCGGCAGGCCGCCGAGCGCGCCGCGCGTCCCGAGGTGACGGGCTCGCAGCAGCGCGCCCCGGCCGCGCACCTGGGCAGCGAGGTGCCGGTGGGCGACCTGGGCTCGGGCTCCGACTACACTCCCTTCCTGCAGCACCTGGGCGTGCCCTCCACCGACATCGGCTCGGGCGGGCCTTACGGCGTCTACCACTCCGTCTTCGACAACTTCCAGTGGTTCACGCGCTTCGCCGATCCCCACTTCCTCTACGAGCAGGAGATGGCGCGGGTCCTGGGGATGGAGGTGCTGCGCATGGCCGACGCCGACGTCCTGCCCTACGACTACGCGAGCTACGGCAAGGAGATCGGGATGTACGTGGAGGCGGCGCAGAAAAAGTCGCTGGCCATCTTCGGCGACAAAGGCCCCGACTTTGCCGCCGCCACGGCGGCGGCGGAGCGCTTCCAGAAGGCGGGCGCCGCCATCGCTCAGGCGCAGCAGGACTCCAAGGCCGACCCGGTGCGCCTGAACCGCGCTCTGGCGGCGGCGGAGAAGGCGCTGCTCATGCCCCAGGGCCTGCCCCACCGCTCCTGGTACCGCCACGCCATCTACGCCCCTGGGGAATACACCGGCTACGCCGCGGTGGTGATCCCCGGGGTCAACGAGGCGCTCGACGCGCACGACCCGGAACGCGCGCGCCTGCAGCTCGCCGAACTCACCGCGGCGCTGGAGCGCGCGGCCCAGACGCTGGAGAGCTATCGCTAGCACGCAGGCTCTGGGACGGCGCGCGGTTGGGCAGGCGCAGGCGGCGCAGCAGATCCTGGAAGCGAGGATCACCGCGCAGAGGATCGTAGGTCGGGTCCACGCCCAGGTTGCTCAAGGACATGGAGTGATCGCGGTAGAGCTGCTCCAGGATGGCCAGGGCTTCGTCCTTCCGGCCCACGGCGGTGTATGCAAGCATGAGGTTGGTACGATCCCCGGGCTTCCGCCGGCCCAGCTCCTCCAGTTGCAGCAGGGCCCGCTGGGCTTCGGCCCGCCGCCCCGAGCGGGCATACACATAGGCCAGCAGCCTGAAGTGCGACTGCTCGTCCCCTGGACTGCGCCACCGGTCGATGTCGGCGAGGGCCTGGGAATAGTCCCCTTTCTCCACGGAGGGACAGATCACATTGTGGGCGAAGGTGAATCCAGGGTCGCGAGCGAGGACGGATTGGTACTCCGTGACGGAGCGGTCGTACTGGCGGGCGTAACAGAAGATCTTGGCGCGGTCGGTGGCGATGATCAGGGAGAGGGGATCGAGTTGGCGGGCGCGCTCGATCTCGGCGAAGGCCTCGTCGAAGCGGCCCTGTTGGGCGAGGAACTCCGCGTACCAATGGTGGCCGGTGGCGTAGTTGGGGTCGAGCTGGATGGCGCGCAGGTATTCTCGCTCCGTCGTGGGCCAGTCCCAGTCGTAGTCCTGCGCGATCACCGCCAGGGCGGTGTGCGCTTCGGGGAGCTGCTGATCAAGCTCGAGGGCCTTGAGCGCAGCGGCGCGCGCCCGGGGCATGAATTCTCCCTGCGGCAGGCCGCTGTAGCCGCCCAGCAGCGCATAGCAGTCGGCCAGATCGGCATAAGCGGGAGCGTAGTTCGGGTCGATCGCGACCGCCTGCTCGAAATAGCGGATGGCGGTCCGAATGTCGGTGGCAGTACGCCGGGACCAGAAGTACCGTCCGCGCAGGTAGTCCTCGTGAGCCTGGGGATCGATCGGCCGCACCGAGGCCAGCGCCTGCCGGCTGGCGGGATCGAGACTGAGCCGGATGTTGTCGGCCACGTCGCGCGCGACCTCGCTCTGCAAGGCGAGGACATCTCGCTGCTCACTCTCGTAGCTGTGGGCCCAAAGGTGGCGGTCGCTGGCCGCCTCCACCAGTTGCGCGGTGATGCGGACCCGTCCCTCCGAGCGCAATACGCTTCCTTCGACGACCGCATCCACATTCAGTTCCTTGGCGATCTGAGGCAGCGGCTCGCGCGTGTCCTTATATTGCATCGCCGAAGTGAAGGAGATGACGCGCAGGCCTTGCAGCGAGGCCAGGCGGGTAATCAACTCGTCGGTCAGCCCTTCGGAGAAGTACTCCTGTTCGGGGTCGTTGGAGAGGTTGCGCAGCGGCAACACCGCGATGGAACGGATGGGCGCCGCGGCGGTGCGCCGCCGGTACCAAGTGATCCCGGTGACGGCGAGGACCGCCAAGAGCACGCCTACCGCCCCCCACCATGCCATCCCCCGCCGGGAAACGGAGCGTGTCGGAATGGCCGCGACCGCGGAAGCTGCGGCTTCCGGTCGGACGGTGATGACCGGGCACAAGAAGCGGTAGCCGCGGCGCGGCAGGGTTTCGACGAAGCGCGGGTTCTCCGCCGAGTCGCTCAGGGCGGCGCGCAGCTTCTTGACCGCGGCGTTCATGCCTTCGTCGAAGTCCACGAAGGTGCCCGCCGGCCACAGCAGTTGGCGCAGCTCCTCTCGCGTCACCACCTCGCCCGGGCGCTCCAGCAGGCACAGGAGGACCTGGAAGGACTGCCCCGGCAGGCGCACCTTGATGCCATTGCGGCGCAGTTCTCCCGAGGGCACGTCCAACTGGAAGGTGCCGAAACGATAGAAGCGAGGATGTGGCGTTGCCGCCATGCCGTACTTCCTCACTACTCTCAGAAACCGGGGAAAGGCGGTCCCCGAAGTCTATCACAGGCACTCCCGCGGGCCGGTCATAAAATACGATATCAGTAGAGTTATCAGTAGGTTACAAGGTCATCGACATTTCGGCGGGTGGTACCTTGACGATGTCCCGCGTCTCGGCTAACAGTCAGCCCACTACGGAGCTACGCCCCGTCGGGGGCAGGCGAGGATAGGGGGAAATCGAGATGTTCATCCACGGGATCCGGGAAAAGACTCGGCTGCGCCGCCGCGCGGTGCTGCTGCTCTGCGGTCTGGTCGCCTGCCTGGGCATGAGCGCGATGGTCGCCGCCACCACCAACCTTCCGGCCACTCTGGTGTTCCTGGACGCCACGGGTGTGCTCTCAGACTTCCATAGCACCGGGCCCACCGACCTCGACAACCCGTTCTTCCAGAGCCTGGGAACGAACGGGCGCTCGTGCGTGAGCTGTCACCAGCCCTCCGACGCCTGGACGGTCACGCCCGCCCACATCCAGATGCGTTTCTTCACGAGCCAGGGGCTGGACCCCATCTTCCGGCCGGTGGACGGCGCCGTCTGCCCCAGCGCCGATGTCTCCACCGTGGCGGCGCGCCGCCAGGCCTACAGCATGCTGCTCAAGAAAGGACTGATCCGGGTCTCGATCGGTGTGCCCGCGGGAGCTCATTTCTCCGTCTCCCAGATCGACGATCCCTACAACTGCCCGGAGAACACGCCCGCCGGCCTGGCGCTGTTCCGCCGGCCCCTGCCCTCGACCAACCTGCCCTTCTTGACCACGGTGATGTGGGACGGGCGGGAGTCGTTCGCCGGGCAGACGCTGCAGTTCGATCTCGCCGATCAGGCCAAAGGCGCCACTCTGGGTCACGCCCAGGCGGCGCAGGCGCCCACCGACCAGCAAGTGGCCGACATCGTCAGTTTCGAGCTGGCCAACTTCACGGCGCAGGCACACGACCAGGAAGCCGGCAACCTGAGCGCTCGGGGAGCCCAGGGCGGGCCCGTGTCCCTCTCGCAGCAGCCCTTCTTCGTGGGCATCAATGACCCGCTGGGCGGCCCGGGGACGACCTTCAACCCGGCCGCCTTCAACCTCTTCGACGCCTGGGCCCACCTGCCCGACCATGGCGACCGCAACGAGGACCGCGAGGCAGTGGCCCGCGGCCAGGCCCTGTTCAACAACTTCCCCATCCCCATCTCCGGGGTGACCGGGTTGAACGATCTGCCGGGCGTGCCGGCTACGCTGATGGGCACCTGCACCACCTGCCACAACACGCCCAACGTCGGCGACCACTCCACCGCCCTGGCCATCAACATCGGGGTGACCGACTATCCCGCGCTGCCCGCGCTGGACATCAGCGGCCTGCCGGTCTACACCATCCAGTGCGACGCAGGGGTGAACACGCCGATCGGCAAGGGCTCGACCTTCCAGGTCACCGACCCGGGGCGGGCGCTGATCACCGGCAAGTGCGCCGACGTGGGCAAGACCAAGGGGCCGATCCTGCGCGGGCTGGCGGCCCGCGCGCCCTACTTCCACAACGGCTCGGCGGCCACGCTGCAGGACGTGGTCGAGTTCTACGACCAGCGCTTCAACCTGCACCTGACCGATCGGCAGAAGTCCGACCTGGTGGCGTTCCTCCGGTCGCTGTAGAAAGGAAGCGAGGGCGGGCGCAGGCCCGCCCTCGCTATTCCCGCAAGACTCATCACCACAAAGGATACAAAGGTCGCACGAAGGGTGATGCACGCATCCTTCGCGTTGCCTTCGTGTCCTTTGTGTTGAGCCTTTTCTTATTTCGCGGCCGGCGTCAGCTTGACCAGCAGTTCCCCGTAGTCCTTCTTCTCCAGCCCGTGGACCTGCTTGTTGTACTCGTCCACCTTGGAGGAGTAGTTCATGGAGCAGAACTTGGGGCCGCACATGGAGCAGAAAGCGGCCTCCTTGTAGAACTGGTCGGGTAAGGTCTCGTCGTGCATGGCGCGCGCGGTCTCGGGGTCGAGGGAGAGTGCGAACTGCTTCTCCCAGTCGAACTTGTAGCGGGCGAAGCTCAAGGCATCGTCGCGCTCGCGGGCACCAGGACGCTGGCGCGCGATGTCGGCGGCGTGGGCGGCGATCTTGTAGGCGATGATGCCGTCCTTCACGTCCTTCTCGTTGGGCAGGCCGAGGTGCTCCTTGGGCGTGACGTAGCAGAGCATGGCCGCGCCGTACCAGCCGATCATGGCCGCCCCGATGGCGGAGGTGATGTGGTCGTAGCCGGGGGCGATGTCGGTTACTAAGGGGCCCAGGGTGTAGAAGGGCGCCTCGTAGCAAAGCTCCACTTCCTTGTCCACCTGCTCCTTGATCTTGTCCATGGAGACGTGGCCGGGGCCCTCGATCATCACCTGCACGTCGTACTCCCAGGCCTTCCTGGTGAGCTCGCCCAGAGTGCGCAGTTCGGCGAACTGGGCCTCGTCGGAGGCGTCGGCCACGCAGCCGGGACGCAGGCCGTCGCCCAGCGAGAAGCTCACGTCGTACTTCTGGAAGATCTTGCAGATGGCGTCGAAGTTCTCGTAGAGGAAGTTCTGTTGGTGGTGGTGGGCCATCCACTGCGCCAGGATGGCGCCGCCGCGCGAGACGATGCCGGTGATGCGCTTGGAGATCATGGGCAGGTACTGGATCAGCACCCCGGCGTGGATGGTCATGTAGTCCACGCCCTGCGCGGCCTGCTCCTCGATGACCTCCAGCATGATGGGCGCGGTCAGGTCCTCGATGCGCTTCACCCGCGAGATGGCCTCGTAGATGGGCACGGTGCCGATGGGCACGGGCGAGTGCCGCAGGATGGCCTCGCGGATCTGGTGGATCTCGCCGCCGGTGGAGAGGTCCATCACCGTGTCGGCGCCGAAGTGCACCGCGGTGTGCAGCTTCTTCAGCTCCTCGTCGACGTTGGAGGTGACGGCGGAGTTGCCGATGTTGGCGTTGATCTTGCACAGCGAGGCCACGCCGATGGCCATGGGCTCGAGTTCCAGGTGGTGGATGTTGGCGGGGATGATCATGCGGCCGCGGGCCACCTCGTCGCGCACCGCTTCCGGGGCCAGCTTCTCGCGCCAGGCCACATAGCGCATCTCGTCGGTCACCACGCCCTGGCGGGCGTAGTGCATCTGGGAGAAGTTGCCGTCGCGGTTCTCCGCCTTGCGGCGCGCGATCCACTCGGCGCGCGGCTGCGGCACCGCCGTGCTCTTCGATCCGTTGTTGCCCATGTCTCTGCCCTCGTGCCTTCCTGAACTGATTATTATACGTCCACGCGGGATACACTACTGCTCATGCTCTTCATGGTGATCGAACGCTTCACGCCGGAGAACCTGAAGCGGGTGGGCGAGCGCTTCCAGGCAAAGGGCCGCATGATGCTCGAGGACGTCCTCTACCACGCCAGTTGGCTGGAGCCCGACGGCAGCCGCTGCTTCCAGGTGATGGAGGCGCCCAGCCGCGAGCGCCTAGAGGCCTGGGCCGACCGCTGGAATGACCTCATGGAAGTTGAGATCCTCCCCGTCCTGACCTCGGCCGACTTCTGGGCCAGGCGGCGAGGCGAATAGGGCCACTGTCCTTCGGAGTCCGCCCCCGGCCTTGACCACCGCCTCCGCGCCAGCGTAACCTCTTCGGAAGAGTTTATGAGTTCCGCGCAGGGCAAGTACCTCCGATTCGGCCTGGCCACCGTGGTGATCCTGGTGTCGCTGGGCTACCTGGCCTACACCGGGGTGCAGGAGAGCAAGAGCTACTACGTCACCATCAAGGAGTTGGGGACGATGGGTTCAAGTGCCCACTCCAAGCGCCTGCGGGTGGCGGGCAACGTGGTGCCCGGCTCCATCAAACGCCAGGGCAGCCGCATGGAGTTCAGCCTGGAAGAAGAAGGGCGGACCCTGGCGGTGGATTACCGCGGCACGGAGGCCCCGCCCGACACCTTCAAGGACAACGCCCAGGCCCTGGTCGAGGGCCACTACGGCGAAGACGGCGTCTTCCACGCCACCCAGATCCAGGCCAAATGCGCCTCCAAGTATGCTCCCGCGCCGGGACAGGGGCAGCCCGCGGCCGCGGCCCCCGCCAAGTCCTCCAGCTAGGACTTCGTTCCCGCCACAAGAGGCACAGAGACACAGAGAAATGCAGAATTGAGAATGCAGATTGCAGATTTGTGTCGGAGCTGCCGGCAGACCAGACCATTCTGCATTCTTGATTCTTCATTCTGCATTTCCTCTCTGTGCCTCTGTGTCTCTGTGGTGAAAATGGCGCAGTTCTAGTACCTTTGACCGTCGTGGCCGAGACTGCGGTCGTCCTCACCAACGTCAGCAAGCTCTTCGGGCGCTTCGCGGCGTTGCGCGAGGTGAGCGCGGAGTTCGCGCCGGGGCGGCTCTACGCCGTCTTCGGCGAGAATGGAGCGGGCAAGTCCACACTGCTGCGGGTGATGGCGGGCCTCACGCATCCCACCTCCGGCACGGTGGCCTTGCTGGGCTCCACCGAGCTACGTGAGGTCACCGCCCAGCTCGGCTACATGGCGCACGCTCCCCTGCTCTACGACGAACTGAGCGGCATGGAGAACCTGCTCTACTTCGCCGGGCTCTACGGCGCGGCGGCGCCCACCCGTTGCGCGCAGGCCATGGAAGAGGTGGGGCTGGATCCCGCGCTGGCGCGTCCCGCAGGACAATACTCGCAGGGCATGCGGCAGCGGCTCTCGCTGGCGCGGGCGCTGCTCCACGATCCCAAGCTGCTGCTGCTGGACGAGCCCTTCTCCAACGTGGACGTCACCTCGGCGCGGGCCATGGCCAAGCTGCTGGGGGCGCGCCGCGACCGCGGCCTCACCATCTTCCTGGTCACGCACCAGGTGGCGCACGCCGAGGGCATCGCCGACGAGTCGCTGTGGCTGGCGGCGGGACGGCTGGCCGCGCGCGCCCCGGGCACCGCCGCCGCCCGCCTGGGAGCGCAGCCATGAGCTTGCTCTCCGTCACCCGCTCCAGCCTGGCCAAGGACCTGCGCCTGGAATGGCGCTCGAAGGACGCCATCAATGCCATGCTCTTCTTCGCCTTGCTGGTGGTGGTGATCTTCAGCTTCTCCTTCGATCCCAACGCGGAGGAGTCGCGGCGGATCGCCGGCGGGCTGGTGTGGGTGGCCTTCCTGTTCGCGGCGGTGGTGGCGCTGAACCAGACCTGGGCGCGGGAACTGCGCAACCAGGTGCTCGACGCTTACCGCATTTCGCCCGCCCCCGCCGACGCCCTCTTCCTCTCCAAGGTGCTGGGCAACTTCCTCTTCGTGGCGGTGCTGGAAGTGCTGATGACGCCGCTGTTCATCGTCTTCTTCGATCTGCGGGCGGTGGGGGCGGGCTGGCAGCTCGTCCTGGTGGCGGCGTTGGGGACCTGGGCGCTGGTGGTGAACGGGACTTTTTTTGCCGCCGTCTCCCTGCGCACCCGCAGCCGCGAGATCATGCTGCCGCTGCTGCTCTTCCCCATCTCCGTGCCCGCACTCATCGCCATGGTGCGGGCCACCACCGTCATCCTGACCGGCGAAGACTCGGCCTACCTGCCGCTGGTCTTCCTGGCGGTGTACGATATAGTGTTCACGACCGTCTGCCTGTTGCTGTTCGAGACGGTCTTGCACGCGGAATAATCCATGAGAAACGCCTTCGTGCTGCTGGCCCTAGGGGTCTTTCTGCTGCTGAGCTACGGGCTCTACCAGGGGCTGGTGGCGGCGCCCACGGAAGCCACCATGGGCGACGTGCAGCGTATCTTTTATTACCACCTGCCCTCCGCCTTCCTCGCCTTCCTGTGCTTCATCGTGAACTTCGCGGCCTCGGTGGCCTACCTGACGAAGCGCAGCGCGCGCGCCGACGCCCTGGCCGTCTCCACCGCCGAAGTGGGCGTGGTCTTCTGCACGGTCGTGCTGGTGACGGGTCCGCTGTGGGCCAAGCCGGTGTGGGGGATCTGGTGGACCTGGGACGCGCGCCTGACCAGCACCCTGCTGCTGTGGCTGATCTACCTCAGCTACCTGGTGCTGCGGCGCTTCGCCAGCGGGGGGCAGGCGCCGGTGCTCTCCTCCGCGCTGGCCATCTTCGGCTTCGTGGACGTGGGCTTCGTGTACATGGCCAACCGCTGGTTCCGCACCCAGCATCCCGCGCCGGTGCTGGCGGGCGGCTCCGATTCCGGGCTCGACCCCCGCATGGCCCACGCCCTGCTCATCAACTTCCTGGCCTTCCTGGCCTACGGGGCCATGCTGGTGTGGATCCGTTACCGCATGGAGCGGGCGCGGCAGGAACTGGAGCAGGCGCAGGCCCTGGCCGCGCTCGCAGGAGGCGGCCGATGAACTACCTCTATCTCGCCTACGGCGCCACCTGGACCATCCACATCGTCTACCTGGTGGTGCTGACCAGCCGCGCCGCCCGCCTCAAGAAGGAAGTCGACGAGCTGAAGAAACCCTGAGCGGCTACTGGATGGTCACCGTGCAGTTGGTGCCGCCGGTGATGTCGGCCTTGATGATGCCGCTGGCGTCCACGCAAAAGCCCCGTACCCCGCTCTGGCCCGGCAGCAAGGGCTGGCCGTTGGCGGTGTAGTTGGCCACCGGGACGCCCACGGTCGAGGAAATATAGAACTTGTAGCCGCTCTTGGTGCAGGGCTGTGAGGCACACCCCAGCAACCAGTCCAGGATGCCGGCCGCCGCCGGAGTGGGAGGATTGGGGTTCACCCCTCCCAGCTTGGAGAGATCGTCGGCATAGCCCACGTTGGGGAAGGTGAGGGCGTAGGTGGTCTGCGCGGTATGGATGGTGCGCAGCGAGTAGACGGCCGAAGCTTCGTTGGCCGCGATCCGCGATCGGATCAGGTTGGGAATGGCGATCGCTGCGATGATCAGAATGATGGCCACCACGATCAGCAGCTCGATGAGCGAGAAACCGCGGGTTTTGCGCATGGCTCTCCCACCACAAAAAACGTTCTGACTTGGCGTTGGACCTGGGGAGGGTACAGATGCTGCAGAGCCGAGGTGAGGTCATACTACACGAAACGGCGGGCGGCGAGAAGATGCTTGGCGGCGGTCTGCCTCAGTCCGGCAGAGTCAGAGCGGCGGGCGCCAAGGCGAAGTCGCGCCCATCCAGCCGCATCCCCAGCCACAGTTCCAGCCGCCGCTGGGCGGTGGGGGCCAGCTTCACGAACTTCACTCCCAGGCGCTCGCCCCGGGCCCAGGTGGTTTCCGCCTGGGCCTCGATGCTCTGGCCCAGCCCGGGCAGGGAGAAGCGCAGGAACACGGGACGGTGCGCGGGCACGCCCGCCACCCCGCGCAGCGCCACCCCTCCCTGGCTCAGGTTCAGCATCACCGCCCGCTGGTCAAGCACGCTGTCGTAGCTGAGGTAGACGACCTGGTTGGAGGGCAGGCGGTGATAGCGGCGGCGCTCCTGGGTCATCAGGCCGTAGGCGGCGCGCAGGACGCGGGCCGCGCGCTCGGCGGCGATGGGCTTCTCCAGGACGAAGTTGGCGCCCAGGCCGGCGGAGACGGCGGGAGCGGCGCCCGTCACCAGTGCCAGAGTCAGCGCCCGGCGGTTGGAGGGGGCGGAGCGGACGCTCTTCAGCACCTCGGCGGCGGCCGCAGCATCGTCGCAATCCACGATCACGGCCTCGTACTTGCTGCGCGCCAGCCGCTCCAGCGCTTGGGGCGCGGCGGCGCAACGCTCGACCTGGATCTTAGCCCGCTCCAGCAGGCGTGGCAGCACGGCCAGGACCCGGACATCGCGGCAGAGGAGGAGAGCGCGCAGTGTCATGACCCAGGCATGCTAGGCCCCTCCCCGCGAGGGGCCAAGATTACCAAGGTCGCTGGCCGGGAGGCCGGGGTGGGCTCTACTTCTTCCTCTTCAGCACCTGCTTGACGGCGGCGCCGATGTGCGGAGCGGTGAGGCCGTACTTCTCCACCAACTGCTCGGGGGTGCCGGACTCGGCGTAGGTGTTGCGCAGGCCCACGAACTCCATGGGCACGGGATGGCTGGCGGCGGCGGAGGCGGCCACGCGCGCGCCCAGCCCGCCGTCGAGTACGTGCTCCTCGGCGCTGACCAGGGCGCCGCACTCGCGCGCCGCCTGCGCGATGGCGGCGTCGTCCAGCGGCTTCAGGGTGTGCATGTCCACGACGCGGGCGTGGATGCCCTCTTCCTCCAATCGCGCTTGCGCCTCGAGGGCGTAGCCCACCTCCAGGCCGCAGGCCACGATGGCGGCGTCGCGCCCGCTGCCGTGTACCTTGGCCTTGCCGATCTCGAATTTCTCTTCGGCGCTGTAGATCACCGGGACCTTGGGCCGCCCGGTGCGCATGTAGCACGGCCCCACGTGTTCGGCCATGCCATGCACCAGGGCGCGGGCGGCGTGCTCGTCGGCCGGGCACACCACCACGAAGCCGGGCAGCGAGCACATCAGGGCGAAGTCCTCCACCGCCTGCTGGCTGGGACCGTCCTCGCCGATGGAGATGCCGCCATGCGAGCCGCAGAACTTGGCGTTCACCCCGGGATAGGCCACGCACATGCGCAACTGGTCGTAGGCCTTGTCGCAGAGGAAGACGGCGAAAGAGGAAGCGAAGGGGATCTTGCCGGCCAGGGCCAGGCCGCTGGCGATGCTCACCATGTCGGCTTCGGCGATGCCGCAGGTGATGAAGCGTTCGGGAAAGTCCTTGGCGAAGGTGGCGCTGAAGGTGGACTTGGCCAGGTCGGCGTCGAGGGCGACCACGTTGGGGTTGGCGCGGCCCAATTCGGCCAGCGCTTGCCCATAGGCCTCGCGCGTGGCCAGGCCCATCTTCAGCTCGAACTTGGGGGTGGCGGCTTTCACGTTGTTGCGCCCGGCGCTCTCGACCGGGACCATGGGAGCTGCGCTGGCTTCCAAGTCTCTCTCCTTCTAAAGGTGCTGGGCTGCCGCT
>DASPRL010000083.1 GCA_035624475.1 Terriglobales bacterium | reverse complement strand
GAACTCGAGCGCCTTCAGGTCGGCGGCCAGGCGCTCCTGCGCCGGCCGCATCAGCGAGCAATGGAAGGGCGCGCTCACCGGCAGCAGGATGGCGCGCTTGGCGCCGCGCTGCTTGGCCAGCTCGGCGGCGCGCTCGACCGCAGCCTTGCTTCCCGAGATCACGATCTGGTCGGGCGAGTTGATGTTGGCGGGCTCGCAAACCTCGCCCTGCGCCGCCTCATCGCAGACCTTCTTCAATTCCTCCAAAGGCATGCTCAGGACCGCAGCCATGGCGCCCGCGCCCACCGGCACCGCCTCCTGCATGTAGCGGCCGCGCTGGCGCACCGTGCGCACCGCATCGGCGAAAGCCAGCGTGCCCGCGGCCACGTGCGCCGAGTACTCGCCCAGGCTGTGCCCGGCGACGAACTGCGCCTTCGCGCCCTTCTCTCCGAGCACCCGCCACGCCGCCACCGACACGGTCAGGATGGCCGGCTGCGTGATCTCGGTGAGCTTCAGCTTTTCTTCCGGGCCTTCGAAGCAGAGCTGGGAGAGTGGCATGCCCAGCGCGGTGTCGGCCTCCTCGAAGGTCTGGCGCGCGACCGGATACTTCTCCGCTAACTCGCGTCCCATGCCCACAGCCTGGGAGCCCTGGCCGGGGAAGAGGAAGGCGACGGGCGCAGTGGTGCCGGAGCCGGTCATAGAGAGGATGTCCTAGATCTCGGGGCTGGCGGCCGCGGCGGCGACGAACTCTCCGTTGCGGCTGCCGTTGCGGGTCTCGGCGATGCCCGCTTCGATCTTCTGGTTCAGGTTGGCGGTGGCGAATTCCGCCGCCACCCGCACCGCGTTCTTGATGGCGTTGGAGTTGGAGGAGCCGTGGCTCACGATGCACGCTCCCTTCACTCCCAGCAGCGGCGCGCCCCCGTATTCCGAGTAATCCAGCCGTTTCTTGAAGTCGGCGAAGGCGCGGCGCGAGAGCAGGAAGCCCACCTGGCTGCTGATGGTGGCCTTGAGCGACTCCTTGAGCAGGTAGCTCACGGTGTTGACCAGGCCCTCGGAGATCTTCAGGGCCACGTTGCCCACGAAGCCGTCGCACACGATGACGTCCATCTTGCCGTTGTAGAGGTCGCGGCCCTCCACGTTGCCCACGAAGTTCAGCGGCAATCGCTTGAGCAGAGCATGGGCGGCGCGGGTCAACTCGTTGCCTTTGGATTCCTCCTCGCCGATGGAGAGCACGCCCACCCGCGGGCGCTGGCGTCCCAGGATGGCGCGCGCGTAGATCTCGCCCATGATGGCGAACTGCTCCAGATGGTGGGGCCGGCAGTCCACGTTGGCGCCCACGTCGAGCAGGATGGAGGCGGTGCCTTCGGAGGTGGGGAAGACGGCGGCCAGCGCCGGGCGGTCCACCCCCGGCAGCGGCCCCAGCACCATCTTGGCGGCGGCCATGGCGGCGCCGGTGTTGCCGGCGGTGACGAAGCCGGCGGCCTTGCCGTCGCGCACCAGCCGCAGCCCCACCCGCATGGAAGAGTCGCGCTTGGAGCGCACCGCCTTCACCGCCTTTTCGTGCATGCCGATGACTTCGGTGGCGTTGACGACTTCGACGGGCAGGAAGTGCGAAGAAAGATGGCGGCGGAGTTCGGCGCGCAGCAGGGCTTCCGGACCCACCAGCAGCACCTTGACGTCGTAGTTGCGGGCGGCCAGGATCGCCCCCTCGATCTCCGGCCTGGGGGCGCGGTCCGAGCCCATCGCGTCGACGGCTATGACGGTCGGCATCGTGGTGGCAGCCACCTCCCCCTTCCCCGCGAAGGCCGGGAGGGGACCCTAGCTTACGCCTTCTACTTGGTCTCTTCCACTTCCACGACTTCGCGGCCCTTGTAGTACCCGCACTTGGGACAGGCGCGGTGGGGCAGCTTGCGCTCGTGGCAGTTGGGGCACTCGGAGAGGGAGTGCGCG
The DNA here is from genome assembly GCA_035624475.1 of Terriglobales bacterium. Classification (NCBI taxonomy): domain Bacteria; kingdom Pseudomonadati; phylum Acidobacteriota; class Terriglobia; order Terriglobales; species Terriglobales bacterium. The sequence goes on along the minus strand of DASPRL010000083.1, from coordinate 723 downwards.
GTCAGGAAGTCGTGGGCGCGCCGCTTGGCGGTACGCGCCTTGGAGTGTCGCCGTTTCGGATTCGCCATAAAAACCTCGAAATCTCTCGTTGCGGGCTACTTGCCCAGCTTCTCTTTCAAGTTCTTAAGCTCCGACCATCTCGGGTCGGGCTCGGGAGCGGTGCACGCGCACGCCTCCAGGTTCAGGTTACGCCCGCAGCGCGGGCACAGCCCCTTGCACTCCTCGCGGCAAACCGCCTTGAGCGGCAGCCCCAGCAGCACCTGCTCGCGCAGCACGTCCTCGAGCAGCAGGCCCTCGCCGGTGTAGTACCCGACCTCGGCCTCGGTCACGCCCACCTCGCGCTCGTCCACCCCGGCATCCGAGCCCAGGGGACGGTAGAGCAGGTCGAAGCTGGCGGCCACCTGGCGGGCCACCGGCTCCAGGCAGCGCGCGCACTTCAGTTCCAGGTGCGCCGCCACCTCCCCCACCAGCCGGATGTCGGCCAGCACGCCCTTCTTGCCGCGGTGCTCCTCCACCAGCTCGGCGCGGCCGCTGGCGTGCAGCGGCTCGGCCTGGCGGACGTCGGGGCCCAAGTCGATCGCCTCCGGCGGGAACTGCTGGTGAAACTCCAGGGTGCGGAGTTCCAGGTCATGAATGCTGATGAACATCGCGAAACCCGGGCGCGAGGCCGGCCCCAGGAAGATTCCCGCCTATAGCCGCAAACCGTAAGAATACAGGGGAGTT
>DASPRL010000082.1 GCA_035624475.1 Terriglobales bacterium | reverse complement strand
GCGCCCGACAGGCAGTGCTGGCCCACCTCGCGCGCCTTCTCCAGCACGTAGATGTTTTCCTTGGAGAGCTGCTGCTCGGGATGGGCGACGTTGTGCGCGTCGATGAGTTGGGAGAGGCGCAGCGCGCAGGCCAGCCCCGCGGGCCCGCCGCCCACAATCACGACGTCGGCCTCCATCACCGGACGCTCCACGCCCTGCAGCGCTTTGCGGAAGATGATCTCTCCTGACAAGGTCGGCTATGCCTTCGTGAGCGGTTTCAAGGTTTCAAGGTTTCGAAGTTTCAAGGTGACCTACCCAGCCCGGGACCGCCTGCTGTTGAGGGAATCGAGCAACCGGTTCAAGAGCCCGAGCACCTCATAACTAGCCTGCAGCAAACGCTCGAGTTGAGCCGCCGAGAGATACTTCAGGTCGGCTGCGATCGCGAGTTGTGTCTCCAGTTCGAGCAGCGATCCCCGCGAATGTCCCAGGAACTGCTGGAACTCTCCCGGCGTGAGGCGCCCCTGCCCCTCCGCAATGTTCGATGCCACTGAAACCGCGGCCCGTCGTAACTGGGATTGCAGGCCGTAGAGCTCTGCCTTGGGCAATGCCTCAGTCACATGGTAGATATCGACCGCCAGTGCTTTCGCTTTCTGCCAGACGAGAAGGTCGCGATAAGAGCGAGCCATGCATCACCACGATTCTCCCCACCTTGAAACCTTGAAACTCTGAAACCTTGAAACCTTATCCTTTGGCTTTCTTGATCTCCTCGATCAGCGGCGGCACCACGTCGAACAGGTTGGCCACGATCCCGAAGTCCGCGACCTCGAAGATGGGCGCCTCGGCGTCCTTGTTGACGGCCACGATGGTGCGCGAGCCCTTCATGCCCACGATGTGCTGGATGGCCCCGCTGATGCCCAGCGCCAGATACAGCTTGGGCGCCACCGTCTGTCCCGAGCTTCCGATCTGCCGGTCCATGGGCAGCCAGCCGGAGTCGCAGATGGGGCGTGAGGCCGCCAGCTCCCCGCCCAGCGCCTCCGCCAGTTGCTTGGCCAGCGCGATGTTCTTCTCTTCCTTGATGCCGCGGCCCACCGAGACGATGATCTCCGCCTGCGTCAGGTCGACCGCCTGCTTGGCTTCCTTGAAGATCTCCTCCGGCTGGTTGCGGATGGCGGCGTCCGCGACCTCCGCCTTCACCGTCTCCACCGGCGCGGCCGCGGCCCCCGCCTCGACCTTGTCGCCGCGGAAGGCGCCAGCCTGGAAGGTGGCGAAGTGCGGCGGCTCGCCGGCGAAGCTGACGTCGGCGGCCAGCTTGCCCTGGAACATCTGCCGGGTGAACAGCAGGCGTTCGCCCTCCTTCTTGTAGCCGATGACGTCGGGGACGAGGGTGCGCCCCAGCGCCGTGGCCAGCTTAGGCGCGAAGTCGCGCACCTGGTAGGTATGCGGCATCAGCACCAGCCGCGGCTTGCGGCTCTCGACGAAGGGCTTGAGCGCGGCCACGAAGCCGTCGGGGGTGTACTTCTCGAGCTTGGGAGACTCGATGGCGTACACCTTGGCGACCTTCTTGGCCGCGACCTCGGCGGCGATCGCGCCCACACTCGAGCCCGCCACCGCGGCCTCCAGCGTCCAGCCGGTCTCGCCGGCGATCGCCTGCGCCGCCGTCAGCGTCTCGAAGGAGACACGGTTCAACTTGCCTTCGCGTTGCTCGACAACTACCAGAATCGTCTCGGCCATATGTAGTCCGTCGTTCAAGAATTCGTACCGCGCCTTGCAGGTTTCAAGGTTTCAGAGTTTCAAGGTTTCAAAGTAAGACCGCAGCCCGCAGCCGTGCTTCTTCAACCTTGAAACATTGAAACCTTGAAACTTTGAAACCTACTCTTCCGCCTTCGCCCGCTTGTGCCGCCCCACACCGATCAGGATGACCGCCAGCAGGCCGATGACCGCGAACACGGCCTCGAAGAAGTGCGTGCCGGCGGCGATGTCGGAGGGGACGAACATGAGCGCCACCGCGTCGAAGAGCAGCAAGAGCGCCCCGGCGACCACCAGCCCCGAGCCCGCTTCCGCCCGCCACTCCGGCGTGTTGGCGTGATGATGTCCTTCCATGGCCGCACCTCCCATCAGATCACCCTGACCTCGTTCTTCAGCTTCTCCACCAGCTTTTTGGCGACCTCGGCGGGCGCACCTTCCAGCATCTCCGTCTTCTTGGTCTTCTGCGGTACGTAGAGCTTCTCGATCTTCTGCAGGTTGGGGCCGAGCGCCGCCTGCACCTCCGCCAGCGTCACCTTGCGCAGCGGCTTGTTCTTGGCCTGCTTGATGCCGATGAGGGTGGCGTAGCGCAGCTTGTTGATGCCGCTCTGGATGGTCAGCACCGCCGGCGTGGGCATGTCCACGAACTGGAAGTAGCCGGCCTCCAACTCACGCTTGACGCGTATGCCGCCGTCCTTCTTCTCGATCTGCATGATGATGGTGGCGTGCGGCCAGCCCAGCAGTTCCGCCAGCACCACCCCGGTCTGCGCGTAGCCGTAGTCGTCGGACTGCAGCCCGGTGAAGATCAGGTCGAAGGGCTCTTCCTTGACGGCGGCGGCCAGGGCGCGCGCGGTGTTCATGGCGTCCAGCGTGGTGAAGGCGCCGTCCTCCAGGTGGATGGCACGGTCGGCGCCCTTGGCCAGCGCCTCGCGCAGCACCTGCTGCGCCCGCGCCGGCCCCGAGGTGATCACCACCACCTCGCCGCCGTGCTTCTCCTTCTGGCGCAGCGCCTCTTCCAGGGCGTAGGCGTCGGGTTCGTTGACTTCGTAGGAGACGTCCTCGCGGATCCAGGTGCCGGCGTCGTTGAGCTTGAGCGGGGCGTCCTTCTGCGGGACTTGCTTCATGCAGACCAGGATCTTCACGACCGCACCTCTAGGCAGGAGTATGACGGCGCAACGAACCCGAAAGTATAAATGACCGGCGGGCGGAAAGCAGCCTTCGTAAGGGCACGGCTTCAGCCGTGCCGGAACCGCGCCCCCTAGCTCTGTCATCCTGAGCGAGCGCGAGGGAGCGCATGCGACCGAGCGCGAGTCGAAGGACCTTGTGTTTCGTCTGTGCAAGCACAAACGCAAGGTCCTTCGACTCGCGCTGCCCTGCGGCCAAGCCGCAGGGCAGCGCTCGCTCAGGATGACAGGTGATAAGGTTCAGTCGAGAAACGCCACCGACTGCACGCTCGAGACCTCGATGCGCTTGCGGCAGCGCAGGTTCTTGCACATCACGATGTCGTCGCGCCGCACCATGTAGGAGCGCAGCTTGGCGAAGCGGGCGCGGTCGCGCTCGTCGGCGCGTCCCGGCAACTGCTTCTTCTTGGTGCGCACCAGCCAGCTCAACTCGTAGTCGTTGGACTGGTGGCAGTGGGGGCAATTGAGGGTGGCGGGCTTCTTCTCTTCCCGCTCGTCGAAAAAGTCGCGCTCTTCCATAGAGAGTGGCTGGTACCCAGTAGCCAGTCGCCTGAGATTATTGCATACTGCCCGATGCTGAGGAGGCCGCCATGCCCCGAAAGAAGCGCAAGACCTTCCGCGCAGTGAAGGCGGTCAAGGCCGCGGCCCGGGCGCAACTGGGGACACCGCCGCCCACCCGCCGCCAAACCTCCTCCCGCCCGCCCCAGCGTCCCAAGCACAAACCCACGCTGGGGCGCCTGCTGGAGGAGGCGGAGTAGGTCGCTACTCCTGGGCCGGCACCCAGCCCTTCTCGGTGTGCCACACCCGCACCGCTTCCTTCTCCGCCTTGCCGTGGAAGAGGTCGGCGCCGTACTTCTGGATCAGCGTGGCCCGGTCCCACATGTTCAGCTTCATGACCGCGGGGCCGGTGGCATCGAACAGGTCGCCCATCGGGTTGGGCGCCCACTCCCAGGTGAAGTCCACCCGGGCCACATTGGCGCGCTCCACCGTCACCGCCGACACCGCCACCAGCTTGCGCTCCGCCAGGGGCACGGTGTAGGTGGTGCTGCCGTCGCGGTTCTTCTGCTGCTTGATGCCGGCGATCGAGCCCAGCAGCTGCTCGCCCTGCGGGGTCAGGGTCACGGTGCCGGTACCGTTCTTGCCCTTCTGGACCTTCACCAATCCGGCCTGCTCCAGCAGGCGGTAGTTGGGCTCGCCGACCTGGTCGCCGGGCATGGGCTTGAGCGTCCCGGTGCGGAAGTGGGTCACCGCCGGCCGCCGCGCCTGGAGCGCCGCCGCCACCAGTTGACCGGCCTCGTCGGAGGTCGGGGCCTTCTTGCCTTCCTTCACCTCCAGGACGGTGTAGATCACGGTCCCGATCACCACCGCCAGCAGGCCCACGATCAGCAGCAGCGGCAGGATGTTGGAAGAGCGCCGTTCCAGCTTCAGTTCTTCCTCAAACATGGTTCGTCCTTCCCGGGACGCGCCCCGCGGGCGCGCCCCCTGGGACACCTTCCCACCTCCCATCCTAAGGACTTTTCCGCCCGCTTCGGTGACGCTAGTCACAGCGGGCTGTGACCCAGCCGCAGGAAGCCCAGTGGGCAAAAAACCGGCGGCCCGCTGCTACGGACCGCCGGTCGCTGATCGGGAGAGTCGATCAGGGATCAACGTCGTCTGCCGCCACCGCCTCCGGAGGAGTGGCCGCCGGAGGAGTGCCCGCCTCCCGTGCTCCCGCCCTGGTGGCCGCCGCCGCCGGAGCTGCCGTGGTAGCCTCCTCCGCTACTGCCGCCGCCGCGGTAGACGCTGCCGCCGGAGCTGCCTCCGCGCGGGCCTCCGTAGCTGCCGGAGTAGCCGCGCGGCTGCACGATGGGCTGCTGCATGTTCAGCGGGGGACGGCTGCCGCCATAGGTCGAGCGTCCCGCCGGCGGGCTGTACGACGGGCTGGAGCGCGGCGAGGAAGACTGCCAGCCGCCTCCACCCCGTCCCGCGGACTCATTCGGGTTGTAAGGAGTGCGCGGCGAGGGAGGCTGATAGCCGCCCTTGCCCGCCGGGCTGCCACCCTGCGGCTGGCCTGCGGAAGGCGTGAACGTGTGCCATCCGCCTCCCTGGCGTCCGCCGGAGCTGTAGCCCCGGCCTGCGGGTTCGGTCGGGTTGTAGGGAGTCCGCGGCGAGGGAGGCTGGTAGCTGCCCTTGCCCGCCGGGCTGCCACCCTGCGGCTGCGCCGGCTGGCCCCCGGAAGGCGTGAACGTGTGCCATCCACCTCCACTCCGCCCTGCGGGCTCGGTCGGGTTGTAGGGAGTCCGCGGCGCAGGAGGCTGATAGCCGCCCTTGCCCGCCACGGGGGCTCCGCTGCTGCCGCTCCGCCACTCCTGGTTCGGAGGCGCGGGCGTGCCCGGCCGGCCGCCGGCATTGGGTTGCGTCCCGATCCCGCCGGCGGGCGGGCCCATGACGCCCTTCTGGCCGCGGGCGGTGTCGATCACGTGCTGCATCTGCGCCGCTTCCTGGTGGAAGGGCACCGGGGCCCCCGCCGGCTGCGAGCGCGTGAAGAAGCGCTGGCTGCCGTCGTGCATGGTGGAGGGATTCGCCGCGCGATCGCTCACCCGCAGGCTCTCGCGCGTGGGCGTCACCGGCACGGCGCCGGTCAGCAGTCCCGCCTGCCGGAACTGCGCTGCATCCACGCCGTGCTGGCCGACCGGCACGCGTCCATGCCCGAACTGGTCGCCGGGCATGGAGCTGATGCCCCGGCGCACGTGCTCGTCGCGCCCCGCCAGCTCCAGGTTGGAGATGCCGTGGCCGTGACCGTGCCAGATGGGGCCCCAGCCATCGTGGTCCCCGTGGTGCCAGCCGTCGTGGAAGTGCTCGAAGCGGAAGCCGTGGCCCCAGCGCCCCCACCAGGGATAGAAGTAATCTCCCGGCCCCAGCGGCAGCCAGCCCACGCTGCCCCAGCCGAAGCCGAAGCCGAACGACCAGCCGCCTCCGCCGAAGCCGAAGCCAAAGAAGGAGACGTAGGCCGGCGCCCACGCCGGGTAGTAGCCGGGATAGCCGTACACCGGGCCCGGCCACCAGCCCCAGCGCCCGCCATAGAGGGCCCAGCGCCCGTAGTGATACGGCGCCCAGCCCCAGGGCTCATAGGAGACCCAGGTCCAGCCCCAGTACGGCTCCCATACCCAGCGCCCGTCGCGATAGGGGGCCCAGCCGGAGGCGACGTTGGGGAACCACACGTAGTCGTAGTCCGGGACCTCGCTCCAGCTTCCATAGGCGTCCAGGTCGGCGCTGCCGGTGTAGTAGCGGTCGGTGTGCGCCCAGCTCTGGGCGTCGCTGATCTTGCGATCGCGCTCGCTGTTCCACTTGTCCCACTCGTCGCGGCCGGGGGCGGCCGCGGTCTGGTACTGGGGATTGTCGGTGCCGCGGACGGTGATCATCTCGCCCGCCTGCACCCGCGTGCTGCCCTGGGGCGTGGAGACGTCGGCCGCGCCCTCGCGTACGATGACCTGGGTCTCGTCGTCGGAGTTCACCAGCACGCGGTAGTCGCCCTGGCTGATGGGATGCACCGCCACGTTGGGAGTATCGATCTCGACGCTGGCCTCCGTGTCCGGCAGCACCGCGTAGGTCACGAGGCCGCGCCCCACCTGCACCTGGATCTGGTTGCGGTCCAGGTTGGCGACCTTGAGGGTGGTGGCGCCCGCTAGCCGCACCACGTTGGCGCCATCCAGTTGCAGCTCCAGCCGCCCCTCGTTGCCGGTGGAGACGCGGTCGCCTGCCACCACGGGAGTGTTGAGCGTGGCCGCCACCCAGTCGCCGGAGTCGCCGCGCTGGGTCGAGGCTTCGCCGCTGATCAGGCTGACCCGGGCCACCCCCGGCCCCACATCCACGGGCGCCGGCTGCTGCGCCCAGGCGGCGCCCCCCACTACCATCAGAACCACTGCCAAACCTGCCCAGAACCTTTTCATGGCCCACCTCCCGGCGGCCGGTTCGCCGCGCAGGAATACCTTTGATTCCAACCTGGATAACGCATGCGCCATGCCAAAGACGTCGTCCCAGACTAAGACATTGTTTTTCAGCAGGATATAGGGAATGGAGCGCTTCGGTCTGAGCGGGATCTGGTGGTGGTTCTCGAGCGCCGGTGGTGGTTTTCGGCCACCCGGTCCGTGTGGCACGGCCGATTCCGCTACGCAACTTCAAGACAGCCACGGATCGACACGGATGGCCACGGATTCAGATTCGTTGCAGTCAGATCCGTGAACATCCGTGGGAATCCGTGGCTGGGGTGAAGTCAGTCCTTCTCCTCGTCTTCCACGCCCATCTTCGACAGCCGGTAGCGCAGGGCATTGCGCGAGAGGCCCAGCGCCCGCGCCGCCTGGCTCTTGTTGCCATTGGCGCGGCGCACCGCCTCGCGGATGATCTCTTCTTCCCACTGCTCCAGGCTCGTGCCCTCGGGCAGGACCGCCGCCGCGCCCGCCGGCGCCGCCGGCCGGCTGTCCAGATGGATGTCGGCCACGCCGAGCACGCTCCCCGCGCACAGCGTGACCGCGCGCTCCATCACGTTCTCCAGTTCGCGCACGTTCCCCGGCCAGTGGAAGTCCACCAGCCGCTTCAGCGCCTCGGGGGCCAGCCCCGCGATCTTCTTGCCCGACTCGCGCGCAAAGCGCTCCAGGAACCACTCCGCCAGCGCGGGCACGTCCTCCTTGCGCTCGCGCAGCGGCGGGATGTCGATGGCCACCACATTCAGCCGGTAGTAGAGGTCCTCGCGGAAGCTGCCTTCCTCGAGCGCCGAGCGCAGGTCGCGGTTGGTGGCCGCGATCAGGCGCACGTCCACGTGCAGCGTCTTGGTGCCGCCCAGGCGCTCGAACTCGCGCTCCTGCAGAATGCGCAGCAGCTTGACCTGCGTGGCCGGCGGCACGTCGCCGATCTCGTCCAGAAAGAGCGTGCCTTTGTGCGCCAATTCGAACTTCCCCGGCTTCGAGCCTGCCGCCCCGGTGAACGCTCCCTTCTCGTAGCCGAACAATTCGCTCTCCAGCAGGGTCTCGGGGATGGCGGTGGAGTTGATCTTGACGAACGGCCCCGCCGCCCGCTGCGAGTGCTGGTGGATGGCGCGCGCCACCAGGTCCTTGCCCACGCCCGTCTCCCCGCCCAGCAGCACCGTGGCCTGGGTGGGGGCGACGCGCTCCACCAGCGCCAGCACCGCCTGCATCTTCTGGCTGCGCGCGATGATGTTCTCGTAGGCGTAGCGCTGCCCCAGGGCCTCACGCAGCGAGCGGTTCTCCTCGCGCAGCCGGTGCGCCTCCAATTCCTTGCGGATCTTCAGCACCAGTTCGGCCAGGGCGAAGGGCTTGAGCACGTAGTCGCTGGCCCCCAGCTTCATGGCCTCCACCGCCGACTCCACGCTGCCGTAGGCGGTCATGATCACCACCGGCAGGTGCGCGTTGGCGCGCTTCACCGCCTGCAGGAACTCCACCCCGCTCATGCCCGGCAGGCGGAAGTCGGTGAGCACCAGGTCCACCTTCTCGCGCTGCAGGATCCCGAGGCCGCTCTCGGCGTCGGCGGCGGCGTGGGTGGCGAAGCCTTCGTCGGCGAGCTGCAGTTCCAGCAGCCGCCGCATCTTGGGCTCGTCCTCCACGATGAGCACCGCCGCGCTGTGTGCGTTCTTCTGGCTCACGGATTCTCCTGGCCGGGCTGCACCTGCGGCAGGAAGACGCGGAAGCCCGCGCCCCCGCGATAGAGTTCTTCCAGCCGCACCCAGCCGCGATGGTCGTCGGCGATCTTGGCCACGATGGGCAGGCCCAGCCCCACGCCCTCCTTCTTCGAGGTCACGAAGGGATTGAAGATCTGCTCGCGCAGTTCTTCGGGGACGCCGGGGCCGTCGTCCTCCACGCTGACCGCCACCCCGGCCTCGCCTTCCGAGACCTGGGGTGCGATGACTAGCCGCAGATGTCCTTCCCGCCCGTCCATCGCCTGGTAGGCGTTCAGGATCAGGTTGACGAAGAGCTGCTCGCAGAGTTGCCGGTCCACCACGACCTCGGGCAACTCCTCGGCGTACTGCCGCTCGATTTTCACCCGGGCCGCCGGCATCTGCTGCGCGACCGCCTCCAGCGCCGCCTCCACGATCTCGGGGAGGCGCTGCGGGCGCAGGTCCAGCCGCGAGGGCCGCGCGAAGTCCAGGAAACGCGCCACCAGCCCGTTCAGCCGGTTCACCTCGGAGGAGATGTTGCCGGCCAGCTCGCGCGCCAGCGGCTGGCTTTCCTCGACCTTGCGCCCCAGCATCTCGGCCGAGCCCTTGATCACGCCCAGGGGGTTGCGGATCTCGTGCGCCAGCCCGGCGGAGAGCTGTCCCAGCGCCGCCAGCCGCTCCGCTCGCCGCGCTTCCGCCTCCACCCGCTGCAGTTGCAGGTTGGTCTCGGCCAGGGTCTCGGAGAGAAGCTGGTAGCGCCGCACCTGCTTGCGGTTGTACATCACGAAGCGGTTGATGAGGATGGCGGCCAGGAAGAAGAAGAGGATGCGGATGCCCAGGGCGGTGGCGCCCTCTCCCGTCAGCTCGTACTCCTGCAGCGCCGGGATCAGCAGCGAGCAGTAGGCCAGCGAGGCCACGAGCGTCCACAGCAGCGTGGCCAGCGGCCCGAAGTAGATGGCCGCCGTCACCACCGGCAGATAGTAGATGGGATAGTAGGGGCTGTTGATGGAGGTGGCTAGGTCCCCGGTGTGCTCCATCAGCAGCGTGGCCAGCAGGATCTTGAGCAGCACGCTGTAGCCGGGGCCGCGCCGCGGCGACCACGCCACCAGCCGCCCTTCCGCCAACTGCAGCACCCCGATGGCCAGCAGCGTCAGTTGCTTGTGGGGCTCGTCGATGGGCTCCAGCAGCGCCAGCCCCGCCAGGAAGACCAGGAACAG
>DASPRL010000081.1 GCA_035624475.1 Terriglobales bacterium | reverse complement strand
AAGCCGCCGCGCGAGTTGCTCGACTTCCTCTCGCAGTGGCTGCAGGCCCGCCGCCCTCACCACTGACCGGACCCTTCCCCCGGCGCTACAATGCCGCTGTCCTCTTTCGGGAGTGTGCATGCAGACAGCGGACGTGGTCATCATCGGAGGCGGCATCGTGGGCTCCAGCATCGCCTGGCACCTCACCGCCGCCGGCTGCAAGGACGTGCTGGTCATCGAGCGCGAGACCCACCAAGGCAAAGGCTCGACCGGCAAGAGCATGGGCGGGGTGCGCGCCCAGTTCGCCACTCCGGTCAACATCCGCATGTCGCTGTACTCCATCCCCTTCTACGCTTCCTTCGAGGAGCGCCTCGGCCATCCCTCCGGCTACCGTCCCCAGGGATACCTCTTTCTCGCCACCAAGCCGGCCCACCTCGACTACCTGCGCGCCAACCACGAGCGCCAGTTGGCGGAAGGACTGAAGACGGTCGAGCGCCTCGCGACCGAAGAGATCGCGCGCCAGTTCCCGCAGTTGCGCACCGACGACGTGCTGGGCGGGCACTTCGGCTCCAGCGACGGCTTCGTCGATCCCTACAGCGCCATGGTGGGCTTCATGACCCGCGCCGGCGAGCAGGGCGCCAAGCTCTGGCGCGACGCTGCCGTCACCGCGATCAAGATGGATCACGGGCGCATCGCCGGGGTCGAGAGCACGCGCGGGACCGTGGCCACGCGCACCGTCATCAACGCCGCCGGCCCCTGGGCCGCCGAGGTCGCCAGGCTCGCCGGCGTGGATCTGCCGGTCGAGCCGCTGCGCCGCATGCTCATCCCCACCGAGCCCTTCGACCAGTTCCCCCACACCGCACCCATGATCATCGACATGTCCAACGGCTTCCACTTCCGCCCCGAGGCGCTGGGCTTTCTGCTGGCCTGGAACGATCCCGAGGAGAGCCCCGGCTACAAGACCGACTTCGATCCCGCCTTCATCGAGAAGGTGCTGACCCGCGCCGCCGACCGCGTCCCCTGCTTCGAGAACCTGGCCGTGAATCCCAAGCGCTGCTGGGCGGGACTCTACGAGATGACCCCCGACCACCACCCCATCCTGGGTCCGGTCGCGGAGGTGCCGGGGTTCTTCTGCGCCAACGGCTTCAGCGGGCACGGGGTGATGCACGCGCCCGCCACCGGCAAGGTGCTCTCGGATCTGGTACTGAAGGGGAAGACGGACCTGATCGACGCCCGCCTGCTCAGCTTCTCGCGCTTCGCCGCAGGACGCCTGCTGACCGAGACCGCGGTGCTCTAGACCGGCTGCGGGCGCTCCATCTGGCTGCCCAGGAAGGCGCGCAACTGGCTCCTGGCGGGGAGGGCAAGATCGCCGAACTGCAGTGAAAGCGTGCCGTCGTCCTCGGCAAACACCACCCGGCCTCGGGCTTCGAAGGGCAGGTTCTGCCCGGGCAGCGTCAGGGAGACGGACATCAGGGCTCCGGGAGCGAGCGGCCGCGCCACCAGCAGGCGCATACCGCCCTCGCTGATGTCGTGCCCGGCGGCGTTGAAGGAGGTGTTTCCCACCTCGCATCGCACCGGGCAGTGGATGGGAAAGCGCGCGTGCCGGCGCCGCTCCTGCAGCATGCTGCCGCGGGTGCAGTTGAGCATGCGCGTCAGGCTCTTGTGGTCGAAGGGCTTGTGCAGGAAGAAGGTGGCGCCCGCCGCCAGCGACGCCTCCATGGTCTTCTGGTCGTCGCTGCCGCTCAAGGCCACGATCGGCGTCTGCCGGTTCTTCTCCGAGCGGCGCGCCTGCCGGATGATCTCCAGGCCGTTGATCTCCGGCAACATGATGTCCACAAGCATGCCGTCGAATTTCTGCTGCTCCAGCATCTGCAGGGCGGCGGGCGCGCCGCTGAGCGTGTAGGCTTCCGCTCCCATCAGCGTCAAGACCTCCTGGATGAGGCTCAGTACGCTGGGCTCGTCGTCCACGACCAGGATCCGCAGTGGCATGGGAGGATCGCCCCCGGGTGCGGGCAATCCCGATTATAGGCAATGTCCGCGCCGGACCGAAATTACTTCAGTACCCGGTACAGGTTGCTGAAGTCGTCGGTCCAGGGACGGACCGGGGGGGCCCCGGCGAGAGGCGAGGCGGCGCGGGCCAGGCCGGGCGTGGCCAGCCGGGCCCGGTCGCGGGCCAGCAGCATCCAACTCGAACCCGGATGGAAGCGGTCGCCCGGCGCCTGGTACACCCAGACCACACCCAGACCGAAGCGCTCCGCCGCGGCCAGCACCACCGGCCGCAGGTCGAGGGCGCGATTGGAGATGTTCACCGCCAGCACGCCTTCCGGCTTCAGCCGCGCCAGATAGAGGCGGAAGGCCTCCTGTGTCAGCAGGTGCGCCGGAGGCGCGTCGCTGTTGAAGGCGTCGAGCACCAGCAGGTCCAGGAGCGGGGCGCCCGCAGCCTGCTCGCGCTCCAGCGAGAGCCTGCCATCGCCGGCCACGATCTCCACCCGAGCCCGCGAGTCCGCGAGATAGTGGAAGTAGGGGCTCGCCGCGGCCAGGCGGACCACTGCCGGGTTGATCTCGTAAAAGCGAAACTGGTCGCCGGGCCGGCCGTAGGCCGCCAGTGTCCCGATTCCCAGGCCCACCACGCCCACGCGCAGCGGCGCGCCGTGGGGGTCGGCGGCGAACAGCAGCCCGATGCCGCTCTCGGGGGCGAAGTAGGCGGTGGGCCGGTCGCGCTGCTCCGGCGCGCGATACTCCAGGCCATGGGTGATGCGCCCGTGGCGCAGCGCATAGACCGCCGAGTGCGCCTGCGCATCGTAGTCGCTGTACACCGCCACTACCCCGTAGAAGTTGCGCTCCACCTCCTCGGTGTTGTGCTTGTACCAGGCGACGTGCGACAGCAGCTCGCCCGCCAGCAGCAGCAGCCCAAAAGCGTAGAGATAGAAGCCCGGCCGCAGCCGCTGGCGGTAGAACAGCCGGTGGCGCTCGCGCACCAGCACCACCAGCGCCAGCAGGCAGCATCCCCACAGGCCCAGGTGGAATTCCCAGTACCCGGAAAAAAGGCGGGGCGCCAGCAGCGCCACGAAGACGCCGCCGGCCGCGCCGCCGGCCGCGATCGCCAGGTAGAACCAGGTCAGATAGCGCGGCGCCGGCTTCAGCCGCACCAATTCTCCGTGGCACACCATGCAGCAGGCCACCAGGGTGAAACAGAAGACCGCGATCTGCAGGCGGATGTCGGCGTAGGGCCCGAAGAAGAGCAATACCGGCGCCAGCAGGGCCGCCAGCAGCAGCGCCCGCAGCCACCCTCGCCCGCACCAGCGCTCGTCGTGGAAGCAGAGAATGAAGGAAAGCAGGTAAAGGCTCAGCGGCAGCACCCAGAGGAAGGGCACCACCGCCACCTCCTGGCAGATCTGGTTGGTCACCGCCAACAGCATGACCGAGCTGCCCGCGGCCAGCGCCGCCCACAGCAGCATCGTGCCCGCCGTCGGCCGCGGCTCATACTGCTCGAGGATCTGGTCGATGCCGAAGGGCTGCGGCTGATGCGAGCGCACCGCCAGCACGCCGCAGACGGCGCAGCCCAGCGCGAACGTCAGGAAGGCCCACGTCCACGTCCTGCCCTGCACGCCCAGCGCCAGCGCCGGCTCCACCACGAAGGGATAGCTCGCCAGCCCCAGCAGCGAGCCCGCGTTAGAGAGCGCGTACAGCCGGTAGGGCGAGCGCTCCGGCTCCGTCCGCGCGTACCAGCTCTGCACGAGCGGCGCCGTGGTGGCCAGCAGGAAGAAGGGCAGGCCGATGCTCACCGCCAGCAGCCGCACGATCTCCCAGGTGGGATGCCCGCCGGGTGCGGGCTTCCACGCCGCACCCGGCAGGATGGGCGACGGCCAGCGCGCCGCCATCACAGCCAGCACCACCACCGATCCCGCCAGCAGCGCCCCGTGCACCCCGAGCTGCGCCCGCGCGCTCCGCACTCCCGCCAGCGCATGTCCATAGGCGTACCCCGCCAGCAGCAGCACCTGGAAGAAGAGCAGGCAGGTGGTCCACACCGCGGGCGTGCCGCCGAACCACGGCAGGAGGTACTTGCCCAGGATGGGCTGCACCTGAAAGAGCAGGAAGGCGCCCAGGAAGACGGTGGCGCCGAAGATGGCCTGCGCGGGTCGCTTCATAGGGCGGGTCGCTGGCAGGATAGCAGAGGCCTGCCGGCTCTTCCTTGCATCGCCCCGGCGGCGGGCGCATCCTACAGGGGATGACGGCAGCGCAGGACAAGTTCCTCCCGGGCAGGATCACGGCGCGCACCGACCACGCCCCCGACCTTTGGTCGGTGCGGCTGCGCGTGGAGGTGCCGTTCCACTTCGCTCCCGGGCAGTACGCCACTTTGGGCCTGGAGAAACACGGCAAGCTGGTGGAGCGCGCCTACTCCATCGTCTCCTCGCCCTACGAGCCCGAGCTGGAGTTCTTCTTCGAGCTGGTGCCCCAAGGCCAGCTCACCCCGCTGCTGTACCAGCTCCGGCCCGGTGACGCGCTCAGCATGCGCAAAGCCTTCAAGGGGCGCTTCACGCTCGACACCCAGAGCGGCCGCACCCGCCACCTGCTGCTGGCCACGGTCACCGGGGTCGCGCCCTTCGTCAGCTACGTGCGCACCCTCTACCGAGATTGGAAGGAAGGCCGCTTCCCCGCCGGCCATCACCTCTATCTTCTCCAGGGCGCAAGCCGCTCCTGGGAGTTCGGCTACCACCACGAGCTGCAGGCGCTGGCGGCGGAGGTCCCCTGGCTCACTTACGTGGCCACGGTCAGCCGCCCCTGGGAAGATTCGGGCTGGAAGGGCGAGACCGGGCGCGTCGACGACCTCATCCGCAAATACGCCGACCAGTGGCAGCTCACCGCCCAGAACGCCACCGGCTATCTCTGCGGCCATCCCGACATGATCGAGCACGGCAAGGGCATCCTGCGCCGCGCCGGCTTCGCCAAGGAGAACCTGAAGGAAGAGATCTACTGGATCCCGGCCAAGTCTGCCAAGACCGGCTAAGGGTCAGCGCTCCAGGATGCTGATGATGAACTCGCGGGCGCGGCGATCGTCGGACTGGCCCAGCCAGAACATGGCTTCCTTGCGCACCACGGGGTTGCGGTTGTTCTTGACCAGGCCGATGAGCAAGGGTACGCCCTGGTCGTCGGGCAGATTGCTGAGCGCGAACACGGCCTTCTTCTTGATCTCGGTGTCGGGGTCGCGCTCGATGGCCTCGGTGATGACTCCCGCGACCTTGTCTCCCGCCTTCTGCGCCAGCCAGAAGAGCGCCTCGCCACGCAGCTCAGTATTGGGTCCCTGGCGCGCCACCCGGATCAGGGCGTCGGTCGCGCCGGGGTCGGCGTGCATGGTGAGTGCGGCCATGGCTTCTTCAGCCAGGTCGCGCCTCCGCTCCCCCTCGAGCAGCGACGCCAGCAGGACCACGCTCTCCGCCGGCTTGACATCGGTCAGCCAGTAGAGCGCAAGCCCGCCGGCATCGAGCGCGCAGTTGGCACTGAAGGCGCGCACCTTCTGCACCTTTGCTTGCTCCAGGCGCAGCAGAACGAAGAACTCCTTGGCCGGTTCCAGGCGCGCGCACTCGCTCACCTGTCCCATCACCATGCCGCCGTTGCCTTCCAGGCGGCAGCCGCCGCAGCAACCGCTGCGGGAGTCGCGATAGGAATCGAAGCAGCACATGTCGTGCTCGCCCGGGATCACCGGGACCGCATAGCCCACCCAGACCGCGCCCTTCTGCTCGCGCTCGATCGCGCCCAGCGCCTGCTCCAGCCCGGCCGCCGCCGAACGCGTCTCCAATCGCGCGTTCTGGAGCCGGGGCTGCTGCGCGTCCGCGCTCGCGGCCAGCACAGCGATCAGCAGCACCCTGGATAGCAGTTTCACGGCTGACCTCTACTTGTTGAGCAGGTCGATGAGATAGTCCCGGGCTTCCTTGTTGTCCATCAGTGATAGCTTCTCCACGATGGCGCGCTTCATCTGGGGATCGGTCTCGGCGCGGGCCAGCGCCACCAGGTCGTGCGCGTCGTCCTGGATGAAGAGGGCCTCGACCACGGCGCGGCGGATCTCCGGGTCGTGATCGCTGCCGTAGACGCTCAGCAGGGTGTCGCGGGCGAACTTGGAATCGGTGATGGCCAAGCCCTGAATGGCCTTCCGCCGGATGCGGGGATCACCGGGCGTGCGCGCCACCTGGCCCAAGAAGACCACGTCATCGGCCACGCCCAGCGCTTCCAGGATCTTGCCCTTCTCTTCCAGCGAGGCCGAGGACTGGTACATCTGGTGCAGGGCGTCTTTCGCGTCCATGGCGCCCAGGTTGTCGATGGCCTTGCGCCGCAGTTCCGGGTTCGTCTCCTTCAAGGCCACCTGCACCGTCTCGCTGACCGCGTCCGCCGCCACGAACGAGTCCAGGATCTTGCGCTTCACCTCGACGCTGGTGGACGGAGTGTTGTAGATGTCCACCATGAGCGCGATGTCCTGCTTGCTGCCGTTCGCTCCCAGGTACTCGATGGCCTTGCGCTGCAGGTCGGGATTGGCCTGGCCGCGCGCCACCTTCTCCAGAATGGCCCGCGCCTGCGGCAGGTCGCTCTGTGCCAGCACGAACAGCGCCTGCGACTTCACCTTGGGCGATTTGTTCGCCGAGGAGAGGATCTTCTCCAGTTGGGAGATGAACTGCTCGGGATGGTCCGAGTTCATGAAGGTGTTGATGGCCAGGATCTGCAGCTCTTCGTCGTTCTGGGTCGCCGGCGGCACCGGCCGCCCGGCATCCGCGTGCACCTCGACCTCGAGCTTGGCCGCGTCTCCCAG
>DASPRL010000080.1 GCA_035624475.1 Terriglobales bacterium | reverse complement strand
TTGAGCACCTGCTCGCGGGACTTTTCGATCTCCGACTTCATGGCCAGGCCATGCTCGGTGATGCGCAGGCCCTCGCCGGCCAGCCCGGCGGTCTTGGAGAGCATGGTGTTGGCCTCGCGGTTCATCTCCTGCAGCAGGAAGTCGAGCTTCTTGCCGGTCTCGCCGCCGGCCTCGAGCAGTTCCAGGAACTGCGTGACGTGGGCCTCCAGCCGCACCAGTTCCTCCTGCACGTCGCTGCGCTCGGCCAGCAGCGCGGCTTCCTGCAGGATACGCTCGGGATCGGCGTGGCCGCCCAGCAGCTCCTGCATGCGCGATTGTACTTTCTCCAAGTGGGCGCGCAAGACCGCGGCCCGCAGCTTGGAGACCTCGGCGGTGGCGGCGCGCAGGCGCTGCATGCGCTGGCGCAGTTCGCGCCCGATGGCGCCGCCCTCTTCGGCGCGCATCTCGTCGAGGCGGCGGATGGCCAGCTCCAACTGCGCCAGCACGGCGGCGTCGAGCGAGCCATTCTCCAGCGCCGGGCCGGCAAGCGCTCCCGGCAGCCGCAGGATGGCGTTCAGGTCGGGCTCGCCGGCCACTCCGAATTCCTGGGCGGCGGCGCGGAAGGCGCTGACGTAGCCGCCCACCAGTTCGCGATTGAAGGCGAGGCCGGGCGCGCCCGCGCGCTCCAGCGAGAGCGTCAGCTCCACGTGGCCGCGGGCCAGGCGCTCCTTGAGCAGGCGGCGGATCTTCATCTCCAGGGCGTCGGAGTCGGCGGGCAGGCGCAGGTGCAGGTCGAGGAAGCGGTGGTTCACCGACTTCAGCGACAGGGTGAAGCTGGTCTGCTCGCCGGCCTGCCCTTTCACCTGCGCGAATCCGGTCATGGAGCGGAGGGACATGAAGAACCAGCTTCCAGTTTCTCGTTTCTAGTTTCGAGTGTCCAGTTCACTTCAGTGCGGCGGGACTGTCGTCGGCCGACATCCCCCCGATGATCTTCCAGCCCGCCGCCGTCTTCCTCCAGGTATGGGTCACGCGGGAAGCGGCGGTGCGCTCATCCCCGCCCTGGGCATCGGTGGTGTGCAAGGTGGCGCGATAGAACGTGATGACCACGCTCTCGCCGTATTGCCGCACCGACAGCGGCTCCAGCTTGTACTCGAGCACCTTGACCCTCCAGCCGCTCCGGACCTTGTCCTTGTGCACGGGGACGGGCTCAGAATCGGGCCAGCCCGCGAAACGCTCGTCCCAAAGCTCGAAGTAGCTTTCCCAGTCCTGGCTTTGGACGAAGCGCCAGTACGCTTCTTCCTGTCCCCACGCGGCCTGCTCCGCCGGGGACAATGGGAGGCCCGCCGGAGCTGGTTCAGTCTGCATCTGTGCCCTGTACGTCACCGCTGCGACACTGACTCCCCTGGCGCCTCATGGTACTCCCTCCCCGACCGCGGAGCGGTGGTCCGGCTCACGTCTGCGCCGCCGGGCGCGGCTCGTCCACGAACTGCAGATCATACAGCCGGCGATAGGTGCCGAGGCGGCCCACCAGGTCGTCGTGGGAGCCGGTCTCGACGATGCGGCCGCCCTCCAGCACCACGATGCGGTCGGCGCGACGCACGGTGGAAAGGCGGTGGGCGATGACGAAGACGGTGCGCCCCGCCATCAGGTTCTGCAGCGCCGCCTGCACCAGCGACTCCGACTCGGTGTCCAGCGCCGAGGTGGCCTCGTCCAGGATGAGGATGGGGGCGTTCTTGAGCAGGGCGCGGGCGATGGCCAGCCGCTGCCGCTGTCCGCCGGAGAGGTTCAGGCCGCGCTCCCCGATCATGGTGTCGTAGCCCTCCGGCATCTGCAGGATGAACTCGTGGGCGTGGGCGGCCTGGGCGGCGGCCACGACCTTGTCCTTGGCGATGTGGGGTTGGCCGTAGGCGATGTTGTTGCGCACCGTGTCGTTAAACAGGATGGTGTCCTGGGTGACGATGCCGACCTGGGCGCGCAGGCTGGCCAGAGTGACCTCGCGGATGTCCTGGCCGTCGAGGAGGATGCGCCCCGAGGTGGGGTCGAAGAAGCGCGGTACCAGGTGGACGAGTGTGCTCTTGCCCGCGCCCGAGGAGCCCACCAGGGCCAGCACCTCCCCGGCGCACACCTCCAGGTCGATGCCGGTGAGCACCTCGCGTCCTTCCTCGCCGTTGGAGCCGTAGGCGAAGTTCACTTTCTCGAAGCGCACGATCCTCTGGAAGGGCGGCAGGCGCGGGGCGCGCGGCTTCTCCTGCACGTCGTCCTCGGCGTCCATATAGGCGAAGACGGTGGTCGAGGCCCCCAGCGCCTGCTGGAAGTTGTTGTTGTAGAGAGCGAACTTGCGCACCGGGTCGTAGAGCCGGAAGACGCCGAAGAGGAAGGCGAGGAAGACGCCCGGAGTCATGAGGTGGTGGTTGATCTGGTCGCGGCCCAGCAGCAGAAGCATGGCCAGAGCGACCGCCCCCAGGACATCCATCAGCGGCGAGCTGAGGGCGGCGGCGCGCACCGAGCGCAGGTTGGCGCGGAACAGGGTGGTGGAGGCGTCGCGGAAGCGCAGGCTCTCCCAGCCCTCCATGCCGAAGGCCTTCACGATGCGGTTGCCGGTGATGGTCTCATGCAGGATGTTCTGGATGGCGGCCAGCTTGTCCTGGCCGCGGCGGGTGGTGTGGCGCACGCGGCGCCCGATGCGCCGCGCTGACTGGAAGATCACGGGCACGAACAGCAGCAGCAGCCACGACAGCCGCCCGCCCAGCTTGATGACCAGCGCCAAGATGAAGAGCAGGGTGAAAACCTGCTGCAGGAACTCGGCCAGCACGGTGGAGGTGGCGAACTGCACCTTCTCGATGTCGTTGATGATGGTGGAGAGCAGGGTGCCGGTAGTGTGACGATGGAAGAAGCCCACCGAGCGCCGCAGAATGGCGTTGTAGAGGTCGTTGCGCAGGTCGGTGATCATGCCGAAGCCGGCGTAGTTCACCAGGTAGGTGGCCAGGTAGTCGCACAGGCCCTTGAGCACGGTGGAGGCCACCAGGGCGAAGGCCACGATGGTCCAGGCGTTGTGGAAGTGCGAGGGTACGAACTGCTGCAGGTAGATGGTCTTGCCGCCGCCCCAGGTGAGCAGCGCGATGTTCTGCGAGGCGGTGTCGGGGTGGAGCACCCGGTCGAGCATGGGCCCGATCAGCAGCAGGCGGAAGGCCTCGAAGAAGCCCACCGCCGCCATGAGCACGACGGAGGCCAGCACCTGCAGCCCGTAGGGCACGAAGTAGCGAAGCAGCCGGCTCAGTTGCCGCATAACTCCCTGAAGACGCTCCTCCCGGGACGGGGGAAGGCCGGGCCGAACACGTTCTGCCGGGGAAGATACAAGGTCTTATTTTACCGGAAGATGCGGGCTCAGAGGCTGACTTCCGGGGCTCCGGCGAGGAATTGCAGAATGCAGAATTGAGAATGCAGAATGTAGGGCTCAGTGCAGGTTTTCATTCTGCATTCTCAATTCTCAATTCTGCATTGCCTTACCTGGGGCAGTCGCGGTGGGTGACCTTGGTGCGGTAGCCGGCGGCAGCCAGGCGCTGGGTCACCTCTTCCGCGATCATCACCGAGCGGTGCTGGCCCCCGGTGCAGCCGAAGCCGATGGTGAGGTAGCTCTTCCCTTCCCGCACGTAGTGGGGCAGCAGGTAGGTGAGCATGTCGGCGGTGCGGCGGATGAACTCGCGGGTCTGCGGGAAGGAGCGGATGTAGCGAGCCACCTTGGCGTCCTTGCCGGTGTAGGGGCGCAGTTCGGGGACGAAGTGAGGGTTGGGGAGGAAGCGCACGTCGAAGACCAGGTCGGCGTCCTCGGGCAGGCCGTGGCGGTAGCCGAAGCTGACGCAGGAGACCAGGATGTTCTTGTCAGCGGAGCGCCGCTGGAACTGGTGGGTGACGTGGGTGCGCAGTTCGTGCACGTTGAAGCGGGAGGTGTCGACCACCAGGTCGGCGACGGCGCGGATGGGACGGAGGCGGCGGCGCTCGGCGGCCAGCGCCGCCTTCACCGGCCCAGAGGCTCCCAGGGGATGCGGCCGCCGGGTCTCGCTGTAGCGGCGCAGCAGCACCTCGTCGCTGGCCTCAAGATACAGCACGTGCCTGGTCACCGAGCCCTCCAGCGAGTGCAGGATGGCGGGCAGGCGCTCCAGTCCCTGGCCCTCGCGCACGTCCACCACCAGGGCGGCGCGCTCGATCTCGGCCGAATGGCGCACCAACTCGGCGAAGCTGGGGATCAATTCCACCGGCAGGTTGTCCACGCAGTAGTAGCCCAGGTCCTCGAAGGCCTTGAGCACCGAGGCCTTCCCGGAGCCGCTCATGCCGGTGATGATCACCAGCTCGGCCTGGGGCCGGCGGCGGCGGGTGCGGTTCGCCTTGGCGGGCTGCTTGCGCGACTTCACGGGGGAGATGGTAGCAGAGTCAGAGGGGCATCGGGTCATCGGGGGATCGGATCATCGAAAAACCAAGAGCTTCCGGGATGTCATCCTCCGCTCGGCTTCGCCTCGCGAAGGATCTGACGAGATCGCCCGCACCCCCGGCAGGGTGGCGTCCACGCTGTCGGCAGATCCTCCCGCCTCCCTCCGGTCGGCGGAAGGATGACACATGGCGAGAGTGAGCTGGCGACCGGCGACTGGCGACTCTTACTTCGC
The DNA here is from genome assembly GCA_035624475.1 of Terriglobales bacterium. Classification (NCBI taxonomy): domain Bacteria; kingdom Pseudomonadati; phylum Acidobacteriota; class Terriglobia; order Terriglobales; species Terriglobales bacterium. Next base: position 960 of record DASPRL010000080.1, on the reverse strand, counting down.
TCCTACCGCCTTGAGCAGGGCGATGACCTCGTCGTTGCCGGGGCGGGCCTGGGCGCGGGCCAGCACGCTGGCGCCGGCGGTGGTCTTGGCGTTGGGGTCGGCGCCCTTGGCCAGCAGCGCCTGCACCACCTGCTTGTCGCCGTGGAAGGCGGCGTCCATGAGGGCGGTGCGGCCGCCGGCGGTGTGGGCGTTGGGGTCGGCGCCGTGGCCAAGCAGGAGCTGGACCATCTCGGGGTCGCCCGCGCCCGCCGCCAGCATCAGCGCAGTGAGGCCGTTGGGACCGCGGGCGTCCACCTTGGCGCCGCCGTCGGCCAGCGCCTGGGCGGTGGCCAGGTGGCTGCCCGCCGCCGCCAGCATGAGCGGAGTCAACTGGCTGCGGGAGAGGGTGTTGGGATCGGCGCCGGCGGCCAGCAACAGCCGGGCCACTTCGGCGTGGTCGTAGGAGACGGCGTGGTGCAGCGCCGTCCAGCCGTTATAGTCGCGGGCGGCCAGGTTGAGCGGCGCCCGGGTCTGGCCGGGAGTGGCGGCGGGAGCCTTGGCGGCGTCGAGCAGGGCCTGGACGAGTTCGCTCTCGCCCGCCGCCGCGGCCAGCATGAGCACGGTGGTGCCGTTCTTGTCGGCGGCGTTGTAGTCGGCGCCGGCAGCCAGCAGCAGTTGCGCGCTATCGGGGCGATGGCCGGCGGCGGCGACGGTGAGCGCGCTCCAACCATTCCCGTCGCGGGCGTTGACCTCGGGCTTGCGCTCCAGCAGCAGCTTGAGGATCTCGGTGTTGCCGGCGTCGGCGGCGGTCATGAGCGCGGTGAAGCCCACCACATCGTGGGCGTTGAGGTCGGCGCCGGAGTCGAGCAACAGGCGCGCCAGAGGCAGGTCACGGTCGTCCTCGCAGGCCATCATGAGGGCGGTGACGCCGTGCTCGTCGCGTGCGTTGGGATCGGCCTTGCGGGCCAGCGCCGCCTTGGC
>DASPRL010000079.1 GCA_035624475.1 Terriglobales bacterium | reverse complement strand
GGGCAGGACCCGCGGCAGGTTCTCGGTGATGCCCCCGCCGGTGATGTGGGCCAGGGCGGAGACCGCTCGGGCATCGAGCAGCCGCCGCACCGCCGGCCAGTAGCTCTTGTGGGTGCGCATCAATTCGTTGCCCACCTTGTTCTTGATGCCGTTGACGTAGGTTTCCGGCGAGTAGCGGGCCACCTGGAAGAGCAGCTTGCGGGCCAGGGAGTAGCCGTTGGTGTGCAGGCCGTTGGAGGGCAGACCCACCAGGATGTCGCCCACCTCGACCTCCTTGCCGGTGAGGACGCGGCTGCGCTCCACCACCCCCACGATGAAGCCGGCCAGGTCGTACTCCCCCGCGGGGTAGAAGCCGGGCATCTCCGCGGTCTCGCCGCCGATCAGGGCGCAGCCGTTCTGCTTGCAGGCCTCGGCGATGCCGGCGATCACCTTCTCCGCTACCTCGGGCTCGAGCTTGCCGGTGGCCAGGTAGTCCATGAAGAACAGGGGCGCGGCGCCCTGCACCGCGATGTCGTTGACACAGTGGTTGACCAGGTCGGCGCCCACGGTGTGGTGCAGGTCCATCTCGAAGGCCAGCTTGAGCTTGGTGCCCACGCCATCGACGCTGGAGACCAGCACCGGGTCGCGGTACTTCTTGCGGTCCACCGCGAACAGGCCGCCGAAGCCCCCGATCTCGCTGAGCACGCCGCGGGTGAAGGTGCGCTGGGCCAGGTACTTGATGCGCTGCTTGGTGCGGTTGGCGCGCTCGATGTCCACGCCCGCGTCGGCGTAGGTGAGGGCACGGGTGGAGCTGGGTTGCGCCACGATGAAGGCCTGCCTCTGAGGATCCCGCTGCTTCCAGGAGAACAGGGATTGTAGCATGCGGGCGGCACGCGGCTGGACGGCGCGGGCCGGCAGCAAAGGGGAGCGCGGGCGACCGCGCGCCGACGGCGGGGCGAGCGCATTCCTCTGCTATAATTTCTCAGGATGAGGCGGGCTGCGGTTTCAGCGCGGCGCTGGCTTCGTCGTCCCGCGCGCCGCGCCCAGGCGGCGCGATCGCCGGCACCTGCTGCCGGTCCTCCTACGTCGGGGAGTGGCTCAGCCTGGTAGAGCACCTGGTTCGGGACCAGGGGGTCGGAGGTTCAAATCCTCTCTCCCCGACCAACACCATCGGCCTGGCTGGAAGCCCACTACACGTTCGCGCCGAAGGCCAGCAGGCGGCCGTCGCAGTCCTTCACTACAAACTCTCGCGAGCGCCAGGGCATGTTGGCGAGTCCGCGGGTGAACTCCACACCCTGGGCGGCGTACTCGGCATAGAGGGCGTCGGCGTCCTCGACGTGCAGGTAGGCGTCGAGCAGCTCATCCGCGTACTTGTGGGGATTGGCGGTGGGGGGCGCGGCGCAGCGGAAGTGGATGGCGTGCCGGTCGCGCGCCACGATGGCGTACACCGGCGGGTCCTGCCAAGTCCCCAGGCACTCGAAGCCGAGCTTGTCTTTGTAATAGGCGAGCGTGCCGGGAATGTCGGTGGTGAAGAACAGCGGTACGATCTGGCGGATCATGGAGAGGAAGTGTATCGCAGCCCCCGGGCGCGGCCGGGCGAGACCGGGGTTCCCCCGACCATCACAGCAGGAAGGCGGTCGGCCAAGGTATACTGCCGCTCTGCGCAGTGCGAGGTGAGTCTCCCTTGGCGGCTGCTCCGGTAAGCGTCGAACTCGCTCTCCTCTCGGCCGCTGTCCTCGGCTTCCGGCACGGCTTCGACTACGACCACATCGCCGCCATCTCCGATATCACCAGCGTGCAGAGCTCGGGCAAGCGCGCCATGCGCCTGGGATTGCTCTATGCCCTCGGCCACGCCGCCACGGTTGCCGCCCTGGGCAGCGCGGTGATCTTCTTCCAGCTCTCGCTGCCGCAAGGCATCGACCGCATCGCCGAGCGCCTGGTGGGCCTGACTCTGGTGGTGCTGGGCATCTATGTTCTGGGATCGCTGTTTCGCGGCGACTACACGCCGACCAGCCGCTTCCTACTGGTCGCCCGCCTGGGTCGCTGGCTGCATTGGAAGGCTCGCTCGCACTGGCATCCCCACCTGCCCGCGCCTCAGCCCGCAAACTGGAACTACGATTCCAAGACTTGCTTCGTGGTGGGGGTCATCCATGGGCTAGGAGCCGAGACTCCCACCCAGTTGCTCATCTTCCTGCTGGCTGCCAACCTGGGGGGCATCGGGAAGGGCTTTCTTGGGCTGGGGATGTTTCTCCTTGGCCTGTTGGTCATGAATACCCTGATGACCGCCTCCGCTGCCGGACTGTTCGGCGTCAGCGTGCGCCTGCCCAAGGTCCAAGTGGCGGTCACGGCGGCCACTGCTGTTTACAGTCTGGTTGTTGGCGGCATCTTCCTGCTGGGCTCGGCTGGCTGGCTGCCTCCTCTGGGCGGCTGAACAGCCTGCGTTCTAGTCGGAGACGCGATTGCCGGAAGCTGAGTTCGGGTGCGTTTTGGTAGCATGTCAAGCGATTCGGAGGACCTTATGGCAGAGCAGCAGGCTGGTCACAAGCACCCCGACACCGATCAGCGCATCAAGACTCTGGAAGAACAGGTGAAGAAGCTACAGCAGGAGGTCCGTGACCTCCAGCACAAGATGGAGACCCACGATCACCCACATAGCCACTGAATGACGAAGGGCATGGCCGGCCTCCACGGCCGGCTCTAAAACCCTCGAGAGACTCCTCTCTCCCGCCCCTCGGTGTTTCGCATGCGAAGTGGCAGGGCGCGCCGCGGCGGCGCGCCGGGGCCGAATTTTCTGCAAACTTCCCGCCGCGTCCTGCGTCTAAGTAAAAGACAGCTTCGTAATCCAGAAGGAACCAAGTGAGTAGCCAGAACGTAACCATAATTAACCGGGAGTTCACACATCCGACACCCCGTCCGGGGGATGATGGATGGCGGCGGAGCACTGGGAGAAACGGCATGCTTAAGTTTCATACCGAGCTGGGAACACCCGGGCTGGCAGTGGTGCGCTGCACCGGCCGGCTGGTGGCGGGCGAGCGCAACCTGGAGAGGCTGGTGTCGATCCTGGAGTGCGCGGAGCCGCGCCTGGTCCTGGACCTGGGCGAGGTGGAGGCCATCGACGCGGCCGGCGTAGGCGCGCTGGCCGACCTGCTGCGGCGGGCGCAGGAAAGCGGCCGCGAACTGGCCCTGTGGAACCTGAGCGCGCAGGTGCGCGAGGTCCTGGATGTGACCGGCCTGGGCGAACTCTTCCAGGGCGCGGTGGAGAGCGCCGGCATCCGCGTGGCCTGAAGTCTGCTTGACCGCGCCCCTTGGTGGGCACGGGCCCTCACCTCTTCCCCATCCTCCCCAGGCATGGCTTGGGGAGGGCCCTCGGGGGTATACTTTGTTCGATCTGTGGGGGCCGTCCTGTGTGTTTCTCCAGGACGGGGCGCTGGATCTCCTCCGAAGGCGCCGACCAGGTATCAGTGTCGAGAGGAGACGTATGCTTCGCTCCACAGCCTGCCTGCTGTTGACCGCCAGCCTCGCGGCCTCGGCCTGGGGCCAGGGCCACCGGGCTTCTGTCCGGGACCTGCCCGGCATCGCCGTCGATGACAGCGACCGGGTGGTGCTGCGCCACAACGTGCATCCCATGGCGCGGCCGCAAAACGACATCGGGCCCATGGACGTCAGCCTGCCCATGCAGCGCATGGTGCTGGTGCTGACCCCGGGGCCGACGGTGGAGCGTCAACTGCAGCAGTTCCTCGCCGATCTGCAGGACCCGGCTTCGCCCAACTATCACCAGTGGCTGACGCCGCAGCAGTTCGAGCAGCAGTTCGGCGTGCCGCCGGATCAGATCGCGGCGGTGGTGGACTGGCTGAAGAGCTACGGCTTCACCATCGACGAGATCCCCGCCGGGGGCCGCGCCATCAACTTCAGCGGCACGGTGCAGCAGGTGGAGCGCGCCTTCCACGTGCGCATGCGGAGCCTCCGGGCGCAGGGGCAGGGGCACTACGGCAACGACCGGGACCCCTCCATCCCGCGGGCGCTGGCGGGCATCGTGGCGGGCCCGCTGAGCCTGCACGACTTCCGCAGCCAGCCGCTGCACACGGGGACGGTGGCGGTGCCGGGCCATTACTTCGATCCTCAGTTCACCTCGGGCACCAACCACTTTCTGGCGCCCTCGGACTTCGCAACCATCTACGACGTGTGGCGGCTGTACGGCCGCGGCATCAACGGGACCGGGCAGAGCATCGCCATCGTGGGACGCACCGACATCAACCTGTCGGACGTGCAGACCTTCCGCACTTTCTTCGGGCTGCCCGCCAACGATCCCGTCTTCATCCACAACGGCACCCCTCCGGGCATCGTGAGCAGCGGCGAAGAGACCGAGGCCGACCTGGACGTGGAATGGTCGGGAGCGGTGGCGCGCAACGCCACCATCAAATTCGTGATCTCCAAGTCCACGGCCACGGACGGCGTGGACCTGTCGGCGCAGTACATCGTGACCAACAACGTCGCTCCCGTCATCAGCACCAGCTTCGGGCAGTGCGAATCGGTGATGGGAGCCGCGGAGAACACCTTCTGGGCCAACACTTGGTCGCAGGCGGCAGCGCAGGGCCAGACCGCCTTCGTCTCCTCGGGCGACAGCGGCGCGGCCGGCTGCGATCCTCCCAACCGGACCAGGGCCTTGCTGGGGCTGGCCGTGAGCGGGCTCTCCTCCACTCCCTCCAACGTGGCGGTGGGCGGTTCGGAGTTCTTGGACACCGCCAACCCCAGCCTGTATTGGGCGGCGACCAACAATGCCGTGCAGGGGTCGGCGCTCTCCTACATTCCGGAGGAGGCGTGGAACGAGAGCGGCGCGGTGGCGGGAGGCTCCCAGTTGTGGGCGACGGGTGGAGGCGCAAGCACGGTGTACGCCAAGCCTGTCTGGCAGGCGGGACCGGGGGTGCCCGGGGACAGCAAGCGGGACGTGCCCGACGTCTCGCTGAGCGCCGCCGGGCATGACGGCTACATCGTCCAGCAGGCGGACGCCAGCGCCAGTGGCCTGATCGCGGTGGGTGGCACCTCCGCCTCTTCGCCGTCGTTCGCGGGGCTGATGGCGCTGGTGGTGCAGAAGACGGGCAGCCGCCAGGGCAACGCCAATCCCACCTTCTATGCCATGGCCAACAGCCAGTATGCCAACCATGGCGTGACCGCCTTCCATGACGTCACCACGCTGAGCAACAAGGTGCCCACGCTGACCACGCCCATCGGCTTCAATGCCGGCCCTGCCTATGACCAGGCCACCGGCCTGGGCACGGTGGACGCCTTCTTCCTGGTGACGCAGTGGGGCCAGACGCCCACCGGCTCGGGCTCGGGCAACGCCAACATCGTGAACGGAGGCTTCGAGACCGGCAACCTGACCGGCTGGACCACCGGCGGCGCCCTGGCGCCCTCCGCCAGCACGGTGCAGAAACACACCGGCAGCTTCAGCGCGCTGCTGGGGGCGAGCGCGGCCCCGGAGCCCAACGGCGATTCCTTCCTCTCGCAGGACATCACGCTGCCGGGCACCTTCACCAGCGCCACCCTCACCTTCTGGTACTGGCCCGCCTCCCAGGACAGCATCAACTACGACTGGCAGGAGGCGCAGATCCAGAACACCTCCGGCAACACCCTGGCGCAGGTCCTGAAGGTGTGCCAGAACACGCAGACGTGGACGCAGGTGACCTACGACCTGACCCCGTACAAGGGCCAGACCATCCGCATCTACTTCAACGCGCACGGCGACGGCTTCGGCGACCTCACCTACATGTACGTCGACGACGTGAGCCTCACGATCACCCCGTAGACCCGGGACGGAAGATGGAGACAGCGAGCATGGAACCCAGGCGCGCGGTTGCGGTGCCACTCAGCGTTCTCGTTCTTCTCCTGGCGGCGACCGCCTGGGGACAGCAGCCGGCGCCGCCGGCCGGCCCGGCTCCGAGGCACACCGGGCTGCTGCTGGACTGGAGCTCGCACCACGTGGCCTACACCGGCCTGACGGAGCGCAACGTGGCGGCCAAGGCGGTGCGCGATCCGCGGGTGTGGATGAGCTGGCTCCGGCACTCGCCCGGGGCCCTGCGCTTTCCCCCTCCCGTCTGGGGACGCGGCAAGACGCGGATGCACGTGGACTGGAGCGCCTCGCTGGGCTCGGCGACGGCCACGCTGCCGGCGGGCGCCATGGCCGCCAAGTTCTCCTTCGATGTCTCGGCCGCGCCCAGTTGCGCCAACGACTACGTGGCCTACGGGCTGAACGTGGCGGGTTCGGCGACCCAGGCCAACATCATCGCCTTCAACAACCTTTACAGCAGCGGAGTGATCGCCGGGGGCGGGCTCTGCGACGCCGCCAACAGCGGCCAGCCCACGGTGCGGTTCGCCTTCAACGCGGGCTCGACCGCGGTGACGGGATCGCTGTCGCTCTCCTCCGACGGCCACAAGCTGGCCTTCGTGGGCAATCCCGGAGGAGTGGCGACCTTCTATGTCCTGACCTGGGGCACGGGGGGAGGGACGGCCACCGCTCCCTTGACCCCGGACGTCACCTGTGTGACCTCCTGCCTGCGCAGCGTCACCCTGGGCGCGGTGGCGGACTCCTCCTCCACACCCTACATCGACTACGGAAGCGACACCGCCTACGTCGGCGACGACAGCGGCAAGGTGTGGAAGATCACCGGGGTCTTCCAGGGCACACCCGCGAAGGCGACCAGCGACCCCAACTGGCCGAGTTCGGGCTCCTTCCAGACGGGGACGGCGGGGCTGCTGCGCTCGCCAGTGGCGGCGCTGGGCAAGATCTACGTTCCCGACGCGGCCGGCAGCCTGCACGTGATCACTCCGGCGGCGACTCCC
>DASPRL010000078.1 GCA_035624475.1 Terriglobales bacterium | reverse complement strand
ACAGCCGCGACCAGGCCAAGCGCATGATCGAGGACGCCGGCGGCAAGGTTTCCGGCTCAGTCTCGAAGAAGACTGACTACGTGGTGGCCGGCGCCGACCCCGGCTCCAAGCTCGACAAGGCCCGCGAACTGGGCGTCAAGGTCCTCGACGAAGCCGCCATGGAGAAGCTGGTGCGCGGCTAGCGCACTTCCTCCGCCTGGAAGCGCAGGACGTAGCGCGGCCCGCCCGCGGGCGCTCCCGCCAGATACGCCAGGAAATCGCGCACCGCGGCGCCGCCGTCGTGGTAGCCCTGGGCGATGGCGGGGCCGGTGATCTTGCCGTCGAAGTCGAGCACGGTGGCCTGGAGCGGCTGCTCCGGGCGCACCGTGAAGGCCTTGACGTAGCGGTAGGCGCGCGTGCCCAGGTCCACGCGCACCTGTTCGGGACGCACCTTCAGGCGCGCCGCGTGCAATTCGCACAGGCGGTTGATGGCGGCCAGGTTCTCCAGGTCGGTCTTCAGGTTCTGCGCCATCAGGATATCGAGGGCGCGCACGCCCACGTCCAGGAAGGTACGCACCTCCACCGCCTCCTGCTGGCGCGGCTCCATCATCACCAGGAAGAGCACGTCGGCACCCAGGCGGATAGCGGGACGGATGGGCTGGTTGGCGACGATGCCGCCGTCGGTCCACAGCCGCTTGGCCATGGGCACCACTTCGTAGGCCAGGGGAAAGGCGGAGGAGGCGATGACCGCCAGCAGCAGGTCGCGGACCTCCTCGATCTCGGTCTGCACGAAGCCCGGGTCCACGCCTGGGTCGGCGAGCAGTTGTTCGCGCGCGGCGTTGGTGAAGTAGCTCTCCTGGCCGCTCTCGACCTCGGCGGCGGTGAGGACCACGCGCATGGGCGAGGCGCGCAGCTTCTCCACACGCAGGCGATCGCGCAGGAAGCGGGTGCGCTCGTAGTTGGGAAAGAGGCCGCTGCGCAGGGGCAGGCGCAGGACCTTGTGGCTGAGGAAGCTGACGGGCTGGCGCAGGATCCAGCCCAGCGCCGCCAGCAGCAGCGCCAGCGCCGCGCCCAGCAGCTTGGCGCGCGCGCTCAGCAGGACCGCCAGTCCCCACAGGTGCAGGTGGGCGACGAGCAGCGTCAGCACCACGAAGCTCCACACCACCAGGTTGGCCAGCAGGGAGAGCACCAGCTTGCGGCGGTCCGGCTTCCACGCCGATCCCGAGAGCAGGTTGAGGAGCACGTAGCCCAGGTAGGGCACGCGGTCATAGAGCAGGAGCACGGCCACGCCTGCCAGCGCCAGCATGGTCCAGGTGAGCTTGGGATAGAGGAGGTGGATGGCGATCTGGCTCTCCTGCAGCGCCTGGCGCAGCAGGTTGCCCAGCCCCGCGGTGGCCGCAATCAGCCCCGCCAGCATGAAGATGTAGCGCGTCCAGTCGATGCCCACCGCCGCCGGCGTGACCTCCGACCAGGACTGCACCATGGACTCGGCGTTGCCTACCAGGGTGGAGGAGTGGGAGGCGTAGGAGGCGGCGTTGATGCTGCCGATGGAGGTGGCGGCCAGGATGTGGGTAGGCAGGCCGGCGTCCTGGAAGGCCAGCAGCACCCCGGCCTCGTAGGCGCCGCGGGCGCCGCCGCCGGAGAGCACCACGGCGATGCGGCGCCCGCCCGTCGCCCAGCGCGCGGCCGCATCCGGGGGCAGCGCGGCGCGAAAGGCGGCGCGCTCCGCGTCGGCGACGGCTTTGGCTTTGTGGGGCACGCGGGGCAGGATACCGCATCCAGCCGTCAGGTATCAGCCATCAGCCGTCAGGAAAAACGAACCCTTGCCTTACCTGATGGCTGACCGCTGACGGCTGACGGCTAAAGCTTCTGCTTCAGCCGCTCCCAGGTGGTTTCCAGGGCCTCGGGCAGGACGCGCGTCTCCGCCACCGTGGCCATGAAGTTGGAATCCGCGGTCCAGCGCGGCAGCACGTGCAGGTGGAGGTGCCCGGCCACGCCCGCGCCCGCCGCCTTGCCCAGGTTCATACCCAGGTTCAGACCCTCGGGCCGGTACACCGCGCGCAGCACGCCTTCCATCTTCTGCGCCAGCGCCATCATCTCCTGCGCCGCCTCCGCGGGCAGCTTCTGCAGTTCGTCCAGGTGGGCGTAGGGCACGATCATGACGTGCCCCGAGGTATAGGGAAAGGCGTTCAAGATGACGTAGCAGGCGCGGCCGCGGTGCACGATGCGGGCCTTGCGGTCGTCGCGCTCCTTGGGGGCCTCACAGAAGATGCAGCCGGGGGTCTTGTCGGCGGTGGTGACGTAGGCATAGCGCCAGGGGGTCCACAGGTAGTCCATGGCGGCAGAGGGTAGCAGATTGGCGGCATGCAGGGAATGGCGGGGGGCGCGCGGCCAGCGGGGAAAACCCGCCTCCGACGCGCATCGCCCCGGAAATGGTGCAGGGCGCGCGGCGGGTTTCCGGGCTCCATGGTTTGACACCCTTCCGGAGCGGTTGCTATAGTCGAAGAGTTCGTGGCGCCGCCGCGCCGCGGATCCGGCCGCTGGAGCCTCTAGCCCGTAGGTCCCCAAAACCCGGGCTCTTCTATAACGGAAGCCATCTTAATTCCAGCCGTCCGTAGTCACGGGAGCAGCTTCGTTGGATTCGAACCGCGATAACCATCCCGACTCCACGGTTTCCCCGCAGCCTGCGGAGGCCTCCGCTGTGGCGGAGTCTTCCCCGCCGGTGACCACGGCCCCGGAGAGCAAAATCCCTGAGCGACCGGCCGCGGGCGCTCGCAAAGACAAAGAAACCATGGAAGACTTCGCCACCGCCCTGGAAACCTTCACCGCCGAAACCGAAGCCCAGACCCACGAGGACCGCGTCCTCAAGGGCACCGTGCTCAAGATCACGCCCACCCACGTGGTGGTGGACGTGGGCTCCAAGTCCGAGGGCCTGGTGCCCATCGCGCAGTTGCAGGACGCCGAGGGCAACCCCAAGGTGCAGCCCGGCGACGAGATCAACGTCATGATCGAGCGCGGGCAGAGCGAGGAGGGCTACATCCCGCTCTCCTACGAGCGCGCCCAGCGCCTGCGCGTCTGGGACGACATCGAGACGGCCTACACCAGCAAGGCCGCCATCAAGGGCAAGGTGGTGGACCGGGTGAAGGGCGGGCTGTCGGTGGACATCGGCGCGGTCGCCTTCCTGCCCGGCTCGCAGGTGGACGTGCGCCCGGTGCGCAACCTCGACGCCCTCAAGGGGCAGGAGCTGGAAGTCCGGGTCATCAAGCTCAACAAGAAGCGCGGCAACATCGTGGTCTCGCGCAAGCAGTTGCTGGAGGAAGATCTCTCCGCCAAGCGTGAGAAGCTGATGGAGCACCTGCAGGAGGGCGCCACCCTCACCGGCGCCATCAAGAACCTCACCGACTACGGCGCCTTCGTGGACCTGGGCGGCATCGACGGCCTGCTGCACATCACCGACATGTCCTGGGGCCGGCTCACCCATCCTCGCGACCTGGTCAACGTGGGCGACCAGATCCAGGTCAAGGTGCTCAAGTTCGACAAGGAGAAGCAGCGGGTGTCGCTGGGCTTCAAGCAGCTCACCCCCGATCCCTGGCTGGACGCCGCCCAGCGCTATCCCGTGGGCGCGCACGTGAAGGGCCGCGTGATCAGCGTCACCGACTACGGCGCTTTCATCGAGCTGGAGCAGGGCATCGAGGGCCTGGTGCACGTCAGCGAGATGACCTGGTCCAAGCGCATGAAGCATCCCTCCAAGCTGGTCAAGGTCGCCGACCAGGTGGACGCGGTGGTGCTCAACGTCAATCCCGCCGACCGCCGCATCTCCCTCGGCCTGAAGCAGCTCGAGGCCAATCCCTGGGAGACGCTGCACGAGAAGTATCCCGTGGGCGGGACGGTGGAAGGCCGGGTGCGCAACCTCACCGACTTCGGCGCCTTCATCGAGATCGAGGAGGGCATCGACGGCCTGGTGCACGTCAGCAACCTGAGCTGGACCAAGCGCGTCAAGCATCCTTCCGAGGTCCTGAAGAAGGGCGACAAGGTGAAAGCGGTGGTGCTCTCCATCGATCCCGAGCAGCGCCGGCTCTCGCTGGGCATCAAGCAGCTCCAGCCCGACGCCTGGGAGAGCTTCTTCGCCGGCCACAAGGTCGGGGACGTGCTCCACGGCAAGGTGCTGCGCGTGGCCACCTTCGGCGCCTTCGTCGAGGTCGCCGACGGCGTCGAGGGACTGTGCCACAACTCCGAAGCCGCGGACCAGAACGGCGCTCCCATCCGGCTGGAGCCCGGCATGGAGCACGACTTCAAGATCATCAAGATGAACCAGGACGAAAAGAAGGTGGGGCTGAGCATCCGCGCCGTGGGCGAGGAGGGCTCGCGCCAGGACGTGGAAGCCTACAAGCATCCCGCCTCCAGCGCCACCGCCACCATAGGCGACCTGGTGGAGTGGAAGCGCGCCGGCAACGATCAGGACTGACCACGCTCAATCGCGTGAAACTCACCGGCCGCCCCTTGCGGGCGGCCTTGGTCTTTCCTGACGGCTGATGGCTGAAGGCTACTTCCTCAGATTGATCTTCAGGTTGAACACCACTTCGCTGCGGCTGTCGAAGCTGCTCAGCGTCCGGGTGGGGCTGCGGTGTCCCTGGTACTCGGCGTACACCTCGTAGTCCACGTTGGGGGAGAGCGAGGCGAAGCGATAGTTGCCCTGGGCGTCGCTGATGTAGGTCTTGATGAGCAGGGTCTTGGTGTTCTTCAGGTAGACGACGGCATCGGAGAGCGGCCTGCCGTCCTGGTCGGTGACCTGGCCGGTGAGGGTGCGCGTCTGCGGCTCTTTTTCCTTGGGCGCCGCTACCGCCGGCCACACCAGCGCTAGCAGCAGCATCACCGGCAACCACCCCCGCCCCAGAGTGCGCCTCACAAAAGCCTCCTTGCCCCCCGGAGGAGGGGGCTGTCTAGTTTAGATGCAGGGAAAAGTCCTGCCGCTCCTCGCCGTCCAGGTGGATCCTGGCTTCCCCCTTGAGTCTCTTCTTCTTGTGGGTCTGCGCGTCCACCATCTCGGCCTGCCCGGTGACCAGGTAATCCGCCGGCCCCGGCGGCACCCGCTGCGCGAACTCCCCGCGATGGTCCGAGATCAGCTCCCAGTTGGGGCGCCCCTTGCCCGCGGGATGGATCTCCACCCTGGCCCCGTAAAGTGGAAGGTCATCGGGCCCGTAGGCGGTGCCGAAGAGCAGCCCATAGTGCTTTTGCGGTTCCTGGCGGCGGTCCTGGCCGTGGCCCGCGGCCGCCACCCCGGCCAGCAGCAGCAGGAGCAGGAGCGCAGAAGCGGAGCGGACCCTAAGCTTCGTCGCCATCCTCATTCTCCGTCTCCTCCTCCTCTTCTTCCTCCTCCTCGTCCGCCACCCGCGAGAGTTCCAGGGGGTTGGTGGTCACCACCTCGAACTCCGAGCCGCACTCGTCGCAGGAGACGATGTCGCCCTCGTCCACCTCGTCTTCCGCGATATCCAGGTTGCTCTCGCACTCCGGACACGTGACCATGATCGCCTCCCTGCCTCCGGGAATCTACCTGCTATATTTAGATGCCCTTCCCGGCGGGCGTCAAGGGACTCCCGGCGCGGGGCGGGCATCTTCCTCTTCCCGAGGTGAACCGATGCTGGTGCGACTCTCTTTCCGCGCGGCGGCCAGGAGCTTCTTCACCGCCAGCGCGCTGCTGCTGGGGCTGGCGGCAGCCGCGGCGCAGACCCCGCCTCCGGCCCGCCCCGCCCGCAAGGCCGATCTCGATCCTCACATCGTGGCCGCGCTCAAGGCCGTCTCGGCGGCGCAGATCAAGGCCGACATCGTGAAGCTGGTGAGCTTCTACAACCGCAGCACGCTCTCGCCCGCCACCCCCGAAGCCATCCAGTCGGGCCGCGGCATCGGGGCCGCCCGCGAGTGGATCCAGGCGGAGTTCGAGCGCTACTCCAAGGAGTGCGGCGGCTGCCTCGAGGTCAAGACCGAGAGCTACGTGCAGCCGCCCGGCGAGCGCGTGCAGAGCCCCACCGAGATCGTGGACGTCTACGCCGTGCTCAAGGGCACCGACGAGGCCAACGCCGGCCGCATCGTGCTGGTCACCGGCCATTACGACTCGCGCAACAGCGACAACTACAACACCACCGACGCGGCCCCCGGCGCCAACGACGACGCCAGCGGCACCGCCGTCTCCCTGGAATGCGCCCGTGTCCTGAGCAAGCACAAGTTTCCCGCCACCATCATCTTCCTCGCTGTGGCCGGCGAGGAGCAGGGCCTCTACGGCTCCAAGCACTTCGCCGAGATGGCCAAGGCGGAGAAGTGGGAGCTCGAGGCCGTGCTCGACAACGACATCGTGGGCGGCAACAAGACCCCCGGCGACAAGCTCCAAGACCCCAGCATCGTGCGCGTCTTCTCCGAGGGCGTGCCCGACGCGGCCAGCGACCGCGACCTGCGCCTGCTGCGCGCCCTGGGCGGCGAGAACGATTCCTCCTCGCGCGAGCTGGCCCGCTACATCCGCGAGACCTCCAGGACCTATCTCTCCGGGCCCTTCGGCCCCAAGCTCATCTTCCGCCGCGACCGCTACCTGCGCGGCGGCGACCACACCTCCTTCAACCAGTTCGGCTTCGCCGCCGTGCGCATCACCGAGTACCGCGAGGACTTCAACCACCAGCACCAGAACGTGCGCACCGAGAACGGCATCGAGTACGGCGACCTGCCCAAGTTCGTGGACTACGACTACGTGGCCAACGTCGCCCGGCTGAACGCCGCTACCCTGGCCTCGCTGGCTTCGGCGCCTGCCCCGCCCGCCACCGTCCGCCTGCTCACCAGGAACCTGGAGAACGATTCCACCCTGACCTGGGAGCCCTCGCCCGGCGGGCTGGCCGCCGGCTACGAGGTCGTGTGGCGCGCGACCACCGCCCCCTACTGGGAGAACGTGGTGCCCGTGGGCAACGTCACCCGCTACACCCTGAAGCAATCCAAGGACAATGTGATTTTCGCGGTGCGCGCGGTGGATAATAGTGGGCACAGGAGCCTGCCGGTGGTGCCCTTGCCCGAGCGGTAGGCTGCGCCCGTGACCATCTACGACCGCAAATACATGCGCCGCGGCTCCTCCGGCTTTGGCGGTGGAGGCAGCGGCCTCTCCTTCTCCTTCCCGCCCTTCACCAAGGCGGTGAAGTGGCTGGTCATCGTCAACGTCGCCGTCTTCCTGGTCACGGCGTTGCTGGAGAGCGTGGCGCCTTATGCCTACGGCTGGACCATGGCCGTCTTCGGCCTGGTGCCCCTGGCCGTGGTTCACGGCTACCTCTATCAGCTCGTCTCCTACTCCTTCCTGCACCAGAACATCTGGCACATCCTGTTCAACATGCTCTCGCTGTGGTTCATCGGGGCGTACCTGGAGATGGACTGGAAGGCGAAGCGCTTCCTGGAGTTCTACTTCTTCTGCGTGGTGGGCGCCGCGCTGACCACCGTGGGCCTGGCCTACACCGGCATCCACCAGATCCAGCCCGATACCATCACCATCGGCGCCTCGGGCGGCATCTACGGCGTGCTCGTCGCCTTCGGTATGCTCTACGGCGAGATGGAGATGTTCCTCTTCCCCCTGCCCTTCTCCATCAAGGCCAAGTACGTGGCCGCCATCTGGATCCTGATCGCGATCGCGGGCTCGGTGGCAGGCGGCGGACATGTCGCCTACTTCGGCCACCTGGGCGGCGTGTTCTTCGGCTACGGCTACGTGAAGTGGCTGCGGAGGCGGGGCGGCCTCGCCGCCGCCTTCCCCTCGCCCTGGGCCGCCCTGCGCGACCGCTACTACCGCTGGCAGCGGCGCCGCGCCGCCCGCAAGTTCCAGCTCTACATGCGCAAGCAAGGCCAGGAGCAGAGCTACCTCTTCGACGAGCACGGCAACTACATCGGCCCCGACGCCGCCCCCAAGAAGGACGACGACCCCAAGCGGCCGTGGGTCAACTGAGGAGATTGCAGAATGCAGAATGCAGAATTGAGAATGAAGAATGAGGGCTGCCGACAGGTATGCGCGGCCTGCCTTTCATTCTGCATTCTTCATTCTGCATTCTTCATTTCTTCCTGTCCCCGCCGACGACGTGCAGGCGCATGAAGTTGGTGGAGCCGGAGGCCATGCGCGTCCCCGCCACCACTCCCAGGATGTCGCCGGGCTCGACCGCCCTCCGCCGCAGCAGTTCCTGCTCGGCGGTGCGCACCATCTCGTCCACCCCGAGCACGCGGGGCGTGCCCACCGGGTGCACTCCCCAGAAGAGGTGGCAGCGGTGGGAGACCTCGGGGCGCACGCTGAAGGCGTAGATCTGGGCGCCGGGCCGGTACTTGGAGATGAGGCGGGCGGTCGCCCCGGTCTCGGTGAAGACGGCGATGGCGCGCATGTCCAGGTCCTGGGCGGCGTGGGCGACGGACTCGCAGATGGTTTCGGCGATGGAGAGGTGGCGGCGCTCGCGCCGCCGCGCCGGAGCCCAGCCCGCCATGTGGCTTTCGCTCTCGCGGATGATGCGGTCCATCATGGCCACCGCCTGGCGCGGGTACTTGCCGCCGGCGGTCTCGGCCGAGAGCATCACCGCGTCGCTGCCGTCGAAGATGGCGTTAGCCACGTCGCTGGCCTCCGCCCGCGTGGGCCGCGGGTTCTCGATCATGGATTCCAGCATCTGCGTGGCCGTGATCACCGGCTTGCGCCACTCCGCCGCCCGCCGGATGATGTGCTTCTGGATCACCGGCACCGTCTCCGGCGGCATCTCCACGCCCAGGTCGCCGCGCGCCACCATCACCCCGTCGCACTCGTCGAAGATCTCCTCCAGGTGGTCGATGGCCTGGGGCTTCTCCAGCTTGGCGATCACCGGCACGTCCCGCCGGCGGGCGGCGATGAGCTGGCGCGCCGCGCGCACGTCCTCGGCGGTGCGCACGAAGGAGACCGCCACCGCGTCCACCCCGTGCTCCAGCCCGAACTCCAGATCGCGAACGTCCTTGGGGGTGAGCGCGGGCACGCGGATGGCCGCCCCCGGCAGGTTGATGCCCTTGTGCTCGCCCAGCAGCCCGCCGTTCACCACCTGGCATTCCACCTCGGCGCCGCGCACCCGCTGGACGCGCAATTCGATCAGGCCGTCGGAGAGCAGGATGCGCGCCCCCGGCTGCACCTCCCGGGCCAGGGTGGGAAAGGTAGTGGAGAGCAGGCGAGCCGTGCCGGGCACGCCGCGCGGGGTGATGGTGAGCGTGGCCCCGGTCTTGAGCAGCACCGGCTTGCCCTGCTGCAGCCGCCCGGTGCGGATCTTCGGTCCCTGCAGGTCCTGCAGGATGCAGAGCGTGCGCTGCTCTTCCCTTGCCAGGCGGCGCAGCCGCCGGATGAGCGCGCCGTGCCCGCGAGGGGTGCCGTGGGAGAAGTTCAGGCGGGCCACGTCCATGCCCAGGCGCAGCAGGTCGCGCAGCACGCCCTCCGGGGCGCAGGCGGGACCCATGGTGCACACGATCTTGGCGCGACGCTGCCAGCGCGACGCGGCCTCGTCCTCGCGGATGTCCTGCTGGGTCATGGGGCGCTCACCGGGAGGAAGCCGCCTCCGCCGGCGCGCGGACGGCCAGCTTCTGCGCCCGCGGATAGCACAGGGCGTTGAACTCCGCTCCCACCAGCACGATGATGGAGGTGATGTACATCCACACCAGCAGGGCGATGGCGGCGCCCAGCGAGCCGTAGATCAGGTTGTAGGTGGCGAAGCGGCGCACGTAGAAACCGAAGCCGAAGGTGGCCAGCAGCCACAGCACGGTGGCCAGGGTGGCCCCGCCCAGCACCCGGTGCCAGGGCTGGGTGCGGGGCACGCCCGCGTGGTAGACGATGGTCATCACCGCGATGCTGGTCAGGGTGGCGATGGCCCAGCGCACCGTCGACCAGAACAGCAGGATGAGGAAGCGCACGTCGCCGAAGGTGCGGATGGCGTGCAGCACCATCCAGGTCTCGATCTGGTTGCCGAAGGCCACCATGATGGTGGCCGCGGTCATGGGCACGATGGAGAGCAGCACCAGCAGGAAGGCGATGCCGCGCTCCTTCCAGAAGCCCCAGGCCTTGGGCAGTTCGTAGGCTTTGCGGAAGCCCTCCATCCACGAGATCATGATGCCGGAGGCGGCCAGCACCGTGATCATGCTGGCGGAGATGAGGATGCGCACCGGGCGCTGCTGGTGGCCCTCGAAGTAAGCCATGGCGCCGGAGTGCGTGCCCGGAGGCAGGATGCGTCCCACCGCGTACGCGATCTCGCGCACGAAGGCCTCGGTGGTGTGCGAGGTGGCCAGCACCGCCGCCACCACCAGCAGCCCCGGGAACAGGGTCAGGATGGAGGAGTAGGCCGCGGCCTTGGCCAGCATGAAGCCGTCATGCTGGAAGGTGCGCCACACCGACGCCTGCAGCAGCTTGAGGAACCGCAGCATACGGGAGCAGGTAGCTTACTTGGGCGCGCCCCCCGGCGCAACGGCCAAAAGAATCGCGGTCCCGCCGGGCGGGACCGCGATGACTGGCAACTGGGAACCGGGAACTGGGAACGGCGCTACTCCGCCGCCAATTCCTCGGTCTCGCCCTCGTGGCGCAGCAGCTCCAGGGCGCGCTCGGCTTCCTCGTAGGCCGCCGAAACCTCTTCCTGCACCTTGGCCGCCGCTTCCTCCAGCTCGGGCGAGAGGCGCACGTTGCGGTAGTACTCCATGCCCGTGCCCGCGGGGATGAGGCGCCCCACGATCACGTTCTCCTTGAGGCCGCGCAGGTGGTCCACCGCCCCTTGGATGGAGGCCTCGGTGAGCACGCGCGTGGTCTCCTGGAAGGAGGCCGCCGAGATGAACGACTCGGTGGAGAGCGAGGCCTTGGTGATGCCCAGCAGCAGCGGGCGCCCGGTGGCGGGCTTGCCGCCCTGCTGGATCACGCGCTCGTTCTCCTCGCGGAAGCGGAACTTGTCCACCTGCTGCTCCAGCAGGAACTGGGTGTCGCCCACGTCCTCCACCTTCACCCAGCGCATCATCTGGCGCACGATCACCTCGATGTGCTTGTCGGAGATGTTGACGCCCTGCAGGCGGTAGACCTCCTGGATCTCGTTGACCAGGTAGGCCTGCAGCTCCTTCTCGCCCAGCACCGCCAGGATGTCGTGAGGGTTGAGGGGGCCGTCCATGAGAGGCTCGCCGGCGCGCACGCGCTCGCCCTCCTGCACGTTGACGTGGACGCCGCGGGGCACCGCGTACTCCTTCTCGGTGCCGTTGTCGGCCACCACGTAGACCTTGCGCACGCCCTTGGAGATCTCGCCGAACTTCACCGTGCCGTCGATCTCGCTGATGACGGCGGGATCGTGGGGCTTGCGCGCCTCGAACAATTCCACCACGCGCGGCAGACCGCCGGTGATGTCCTTGGTCTTGGTGGTCTCGCGCGGGATCTTGGCCAGCACGTCGCCGGGATGCACAGTGTCGCCGTCCTGCACCATGAGGTGGGCTCGCGAGGGCATCAGATAGCGCTTGCTGCCCTTGCCCTTGATCACGATGGAGGGCTGGTGCTTCTCGTCGGGCGACTCCGCCACCACGTGGCGGGAGAGGCCGGTGACCTCGTCCACTTCCTCGTGCAGGGTGACGCCCTCGTGCAGGTCCTTGAACTGCGCCGTCCCCCCGATCTCGGTGAGGATGGCGAAGGTGTAGGGGTCCCACTCGACCAGGGCCTGGCCCAGGGTGACCGCCTGGCCGTCCTCCACCTTGACGCGGGCGCCGTAGACCACGGAGTAGCGCTCCTTCTCGCGGGCTTTCTCGTCCACGATGGTGA
>DASPRL010000077.1 GCA_035624475.1 Terriglobales bacterium | reverse complement strand
ACCCGCAGCATGAAGGGTAAAGGCAAGCGCACCGCCGCCTTCATCGGAGGCGGAGCGGCGGCGGGCGCCATCATCGGCGCGCTGGCCGGCGGCGGCAAGGGCGCGGCCATCGGCGCAGCCGCGGGCGGCGGCGCCGGCACTGCAGGCGCCGCCTTCACCGGCAACAAGGACATCACCTTTCCCGCCGAATCCGCGCTCAGCTTCAGCCTGCTGCAGCCGGTGGAGATCAAGCAGTAGCCGGTACCGGCCGGCCCGTGATCTGAATGGCCCGGGACCTCGGTCCCGGGCCATTCACGCGCTCCCGGCATCCTGGAGCGTTGTTCCTACTTTCGAGCGGAAATGCGCTAAAATGCCCTACACAAATCCCCCCCCGAGCCGGGTGAGCAAGGGGTACTTGCCTGCCATGTTTTCCAACGCTGACATCCAGGTGGCGAATGCTGTCGTGAAGTGGGCACATGACTTTCTGGTGGTGCCCAACGAGCAGATGCGGCGCCGGCCGACCGGGCCGGCCGAATCCATCTGCCCTTTCGTCAAGCCCTCGCTCGACAGCAACGCCTTCTACATCGACATCCGCCGCGAGATGAACGGCCAGAGCCCGGAGCCCATCGCCGAGGCCATGATGAAGTATCGCGAGGCGCTGCGTGCCGTTCCTCCATTCCAGCCCGGCGAGCAAGGACAGAAGGCCATTATCGTGGTCTTCCCCGAGATCCCCAAGGAGTCGGCGGCCGTGCTCGACCTGGTGCACACCTTGATCAAGCCGGCGTTCGTGCACGACGGCATGATGGTGACCCAGTGCTATCCCGGTTGTGACAAGCCCTCGGTACGCAATCCGGAATTGCGCGCCTACGATTCCCCTTACCCCCTGATGGCCATGCGTCTGATGGCCATCCACGACATCCTGTTCGTGGGCGAGGATGAGGACTGGTTCTCCGCCTACCACCTGCGCTTCGGCACGCGCTTCCGCGATCCTACGACGCTCAAGGACTACGAGCAGCCCTTGTTCGAGGAATACGCGCGGGCCAAGGCACGGTTCATCAAGTAGCCACCGCGTTTCCGGGAGCATGAGCATGGAGGTCGCCATCTTCGGCGCCGGGGTCGCCGGCCTGACCAGCGCCATCACCCTGCACGCCCAGGGGTGCCGTTGCCGCGTCTTCGAGCGCACTCGCCTGAGCCACGAGGCGGGCATGGGATTCATCCTCATGCCCGAGGGCATCGCCTGCCTGGAGAGCTTCGGGGTGCGTCTGGCCGGCGTGCCCCTGGCCGGCTATCAGGCGCGCGACGCCTCCGGGCGCGTCCTGCACCAGCAAGCCATGCCGGCGGGCTCGCGCAGCATGCGGCGCCGCGAATTGATCGCCTGCCTGATGCGCGCCCTGCCGCCGGAGAGCGCCCCCGCCTTCGAGGTGGAGCTGGAAGCGCTGGAGTTCGACGGCGCCGGCCGCGTCGCCGCCGCCCGCATGAGTTCGGGAGAGCACGTGCGAGCCGACCTGTACGTGGCCGCCGACGGCATCCACTCGCGCGCGAGGGAGACTTTGTTCCCGGACTGGCCTGCCACCGACGCCCAGGTGCTGGAGGTGGTGGGGATCTCGGGCGCCGAGGAGGTCATGCGCTGGGCGGGACGCGACTTCAACAAGTTCCATGCCGCCGGCGGCGGCGTCGCCCTCGGCGTCCTGCCGGTGAACCCGGCCCATGTCGTCTGGTTCGTGCAGTTCGACGCCCACCGCTTTCCGCCGCCCCAGGAGAGCGCCGAGTCCCGCCACGCCTTCGTGGAGAAGATGGTGGGAGGGTGGGCGGAGCCGGTACCGGCCATGCTCGCCGCCACGGACTTCTCCGGGGTCTACGTCTGGCGCCCGGTCGATACCGACCTGCTTCCTCACTTCCACCACGGCAACCTGGTGCTGGTGGGGGACGCGGCGCATCCCCTCTCGCCCTTCACCAGCCAGGGGGTGTCGTCGGCCATCGCCGACGCCGTCGCGCTGGCGCAGGCAGTGACGCAGCCCGATCTCCTCCAGGCACTCGCCGCCTACACCCGCCAGCGCCGCCAGCAGTGCGCTCCCTATGTGGCTCAGGGACGCGAGCTGGTGCAGCGCTTCCTGGCGCCCTTGAACGACAATGTGGTTCTGCCCATTGCCAAGTAGAATCCTTCCATGAGCGACGCTTTCTTCTCCGACGACGCGGTGCGGCTGGACCTGCTGCGCGAGCGCGCCTTCAACCTGCGCTGGGCGCAGCAGCCCGCCGACGTGATCCCGCTCACCGCCGCCGACCCCGACTTCCCCATCTGCCCCGCCATCCAGCAGGAGCTGGTCCGCTACGTCCAGGACGGAGTGCTCAGTTACGGTCCGCCCGAGGGCTTGCCCAAGTTCCGCGAGGCGGTGGCGGAGTGGATGCGCGCCACCCGGAAGCTCGACTGCACCGCCGAGCATGTCTTCGCCACCGACAGCGCCGCTTCGGCCATGGCGGTGGTGGGGCGAGCCAGCCTGCGGCCCGGAGACGAGGTCCTCATCCCGGACCCGGTGGATTTCATCCTCAGCCACACCATCGCGCGCGCCGGCGCGGTCCCCGTGGGCGTCCCCGTGACCACCGCGACCACGGCGGAGGAGTTCATAGCGGGGATGGAGGCGCGGCTCGCCCCGCGCACCCGCATGCTGTGGCTGTGCAATCCTCACAACCCGCTGGGCGTGGTCTATCCGGGAGATTGGCAGGCGCGCGTGGCCGAGTGGGCGCTCGCTCACGGCCTGCGCCTGCTCTCCGACGAGATCTGGTCCGACATCGTTTATCCCCCCAACGGCCACGTGGCCCTGGCTTCGCTCTCACCCGAGATCGCGCGCCGGACGGTCACCGTTCACGGCTTCTCCAAGAACTTCGCCCTGGGTGGGTTGCGGGTGGGCTGCGTAGTGTGCTCCGATCCGCAGTGGCGGCAGGAGATCGTGAACGCCTCCGACGCCCCCGGCACCGTCTTTGGGGTTTCGGTGCTGTCGCAGGTGGCGGTCATCGCGGCCCTGCACGGCGGCCTCGGCTGGCTGGCCCAGTTCGTCGGCTTCCTGCAGGGACAGCGCGACTACGCCCTCCGGCGCCTGCGGCAGTGGCCGGGTGTGACCGTCGCCCCGCCCCAGGGCACCTACGTGGTCTTCCCCTGCATCCGCTCGCTGGGTGAGGACGCGGAGCAAGTGTGCGAGCACTTGCGCGAGAAGGCCCGGGTGGCGCTGGTCCCGGGCGCGGCGCGCTGGTTCGGGCCGGGCGCGACCGGCCATCTGCGCCTCTGCTTTGCCACCTCGCGGCGCATCCTCCAGGAAGCCTTCGACCGGCTGGATCCGGTCGTGCGCCGGATGGCTTAGGGCTTGGCCTTGGGCTCCGGCCGGGGAAAGAACTTGAGGATGCGGACCACCGCCCTCACCCCCTGCGGCCGGTTCTCGGCCCCCATCTCGAAGAACGCGTTCATGATCAGGTCCACCGGCTTGAGCGACAGCATCATGCCCGGCCCCAGGGATGCGATCTGCTCCCGCGCATTGGGCACGGCCAACCCGCCGATCCTGGGGTCGGTGATCTCCTTCAGGTAGTAGGCATTCACGCCGACGCGCAGCCGCGGCCTCACCTGGTACGACACCGCCGCATTGAAGTGGAAGGCCTGGCCGGGCTGGATGCTGGGGGCGCGATAGGCGGGATTCGGGTCGTGGTTGCGCGAGTTCCAGAGATAGTGGAAGCGCCAACTGGTCTCCAGCTTGGGGGTGAGGAACAGCGTGACCGCGTAGTGCGGATTGATGCTCACCAGGTTGGAGCCGACGTTGACGGCGGCGTTGCGGTCGTAGCTGCCGGTGGGCACATTGATGTCGAGCACCACCCGCTGCCACAGGGGCTTGCCCAGGACCTTGTGCTCCGGCCATTGCAGCATGACCGGGCCCAGGATGAGATCGCCGACCCCGCCGTCGCTGCCCCGCACCCCCAGGTCGGTCTCCACGTTCACGTGTGCCGCAGGCAGCAGGATCTCCGCTCCCACGTAGGCGCCGAGGAACTTCACCCGCGAGATGAAGACCACCTGGCTGAGCGAGCCCAGCGCGGTGACCGAGTTATCGCCCGGAAGCTGCCGGCCATCGGCGCCGTTGATACGGCCGGCATGGTAGGGCAAGAGGGTCTGCTGCAGCAGGACGCCGGGACCGGCAACCCCGTCCATGAACGAAGTGGCGCCCAGGTTCATCGGCGGCAGTTGGACCTGCTGCCCGGCAGCGGGACGTGCCGCCGGCAGCGCCGCCAGGATCGCCAGGACCATGGCACGGCGGATCGGCTTCACGAGGCCGACGCTCCCGCCGGGCTCCCACCTAGGACCTTCTGCACATTCTCCGGGGAGAAGAACTCCTCGACCAGGACGGTGTGGGCGAGCACCCCGAAGAAGCGGGCCCGCTGTTCCGGGTTGCTCTGCAGGGCCGCCAGCAGTCGTTGCGTCTCCGGCGGAGGCGGCTGCAGCGCGGCCAGTTGGCAGGTGAGCCCGTGGTACGCCCGCGCCGCTTGGTTGCGCTGCTGCTCGTAGCCGGCCAGGGCCGCTTCCATGGCCTGGCGGCCGCTCAGCCCGGCATCGATGGCCTCAGCCAGCCATTCGGCGCTGCGGAAGGCGTCGGTGATGCCGGAGGCGGTGCAGGGGTCCTTCTGGTAGCCGGCGTCGCCGACCAGCGCCCACCCCGGCCCGTACGGCTTGCGAAAGTAGGAAGGCACGGCGCCGCCGACGAAGCGCTCCTCGCGCCGCCCGGCGCGCATCTGCTCGGCCAGCTCGGGCGCATCCTCGGCCACTACGCGCATGTGCTGGCCCTCGATGTCGGCCTTGATGGCGGGAAAATCCTTGATCGCCCAGGCCACACCCACCAGCGCCAGACCGTCGTTGGTGTTGTAGCTGAAGACGATGCGGTAGGGCCGCGGCCACAGGTGCCAGCCCTTCATCTTCACCCCGCTCCAATACGAGAAGTAGGCGCCCTCCAGCGGAGGCGTAGTGTCGTACTCGGTGGCCTGCACCGCCTTGGCGACGAAGGAGTGCATGCCGTCGGCGCCGATGGTGATGCGGGCCTGTTCCGTCACCGTGGCCCCGCTCGCCTCGCGCCCGCGGATCCCGGCGACCCGGTCCTTGTCCCAGACCAGCTCCTGCACCGAGAACCCCTGCCGCAGCTCGGCGCCGGCTGCCGCTGCCGCCTCCACCAGGATGGGGTCGAGCGCCTTGCGCCGCGGCGCGTAGGCTTCCTGCACGCCTTCGGCCGGCGGAGGCGAGCCGGTCAGGGTGAATGCCCCATAGTCGAAGTAGTTCCCCGTGATGGGAGGGCAGTTGGACGCTGCCAGCTTGTCCAGCAGCCCCCAGCGCTTCAGCCGCGCCGTGCCCGTCTGGTGGACGTAGTGCGTGGAGAGCGGCATGTCGCTGGGAAACGTGGCCCGGTCCAGCAGCAGGACCTTGTATCCCCGGCGAGCGAGCAGCAGGGCCGTCGGGGAACCGGCGCAGCGCGCTCCCACGATGATGGCGTCGTACATGCGAATCTCCTGGGCGCGAAAGGATACATCGTGGCGCGGCCCTGCGCAGGGATTTTCTCTCCTTTCGGGTAGAATGCTCGGCGCGTGAGGAAACCATGGCGAAGCTCTACGTTTCGGCAGTGATCGATGCCCCGGTCGAAAAAGTGTGGAAGCTGGTCCGCGATTTCAACGGGCTGCCCCACTGGTTCCCGGGCGTGACCGACAGCCGCCTGGAGGGGTCCCTGGGCGGCGACCACGTGGGCTGCGTCCGCAGCTTCGGCCTGGAAGGCGGCGGGCGCATGCGCGAGCAACTGCTGGCCTTTTCCGACGCCGAGCACGTCCTCACCTACAAGATGCTGGAGGCGCCGGTGCCCATGTCCTCCTACCGGGCCACGGTGCGGCTGCTGCCCGTGACCGACGGCGATCGCACCTTCGCCGAGCTGAAGTCCGAGTTCGTCAGTCCACCGGAGCAGGAAGGCGCGCTGGCGGCCTTCCTGCAGAAGACCTACCAGGCCGCCTGGGAGCGGGTGAAGCAACACTGCGCGCGTTGAGACTCGGAGCTGAGTCCGACCTGATAGAATCCTAGGCTTCGCGCGCCTCGTTTCGAGCCGCGGCGCGAGCCCTGACCATGCTGCGCTTCCACACTGCCGGAGAATCGCACGGAGAGGCCCTGGTGGCCGTGCTCTCGGGCCTGCCCGCCGGCCTGAAGGTGGACCCGGAGTTCGTCGACCGCGAACTGTGGCGGCGGCAGCAGGGCTACGGCCGCGGCGGGCGCATGAGGATCGAACGCGACTCCGCCCACTTCCTCTCCGGAGTACGCCAGGGCGCGACCATCGGCTCGCCCATCGCGCTGCGCCTGGAGAACAAGGACTGGCAGAACTGGCAGGAGGCGCTGCCGGTGGAGCCCGGCGATCCC
>DASPRL010000076.1 GCA_035624475.1 Terriglobales bacterium | reverse complement strand
TGCTGGGGGAAGAGGGGGTGGCGGCGGTGGGCGGTGCCTGGTTCATCCTGCGGACAGGCTGGGTCTACGCCGCGCGCGGCAGGAACTTCCTGCTCACCCTGCTGCGGCGCGGCGGCGAGCAGGAGACGCTGAAGGTGGTCGCGGACCAGGTGGGCACGCCTACCCCTGCCGCGGTGGTGGCGGAGGCGACGCTCGACATTCTGCGCGCCTGCCACGGGCGCGGTGCTTATGAGCGCGCCCAGAACCTGGCAGGGATCTATCACGCGGGCTGCGCGGGCCAGGCTTCGTGGCTCCAGTTCGCGCTAGCCATCTTCTCGGAAGCTGCGAGCGCCGGTTTGGGAGCGACACTCAAGGTCGCGCAGGTGCTCCCCATCACCAGCGCGGAATACGCGGCGGCTGCTCTCCGGCCCCGCTACTCGGTCCTGTCCAAGGAGAAGATCGCGCGCACCTTCGGTTTTCAGCCACCGCGCTGGGAGGACGGCCTGGCGGAGGTGATGCGTCAGGTCGCGGGGCGGGCGCCTGCGCAGGAGGCCGCTCGCTGATGCCCTTCGAGATCGAGTCAGTCCACCTCAACGAGATCGTGGTCGTGGCCGCGCAGGTGTATGAGGATGCCCGCGGCTTCTTTATGGAGACCTTCCGCGCCGACCGCTTCCGCGAACTGGGCCTGCCCGACGAGTTCCCCCAGGACAATCACTCGTGCTCGAAACGGGGAGTACTGCGAGGACTGCACTTTCAATGGGACCCACCCATGGGCAAACTGATGCGCGTGACCCGCGGTGCGGCCTTCGTGGTGGCGGTGGATATCCGTAAGGGCTCGCCCACCCTGGGGCAGTGGCACGGGCTGGAGATCTCCGCAGCGAACCGGAAGCAGGTCTGGGCGCCCTCCGGCTTCGCACGCGGTTTCTGTGCGCTGACGGACGCCTGCGAGGTGCAGTACAAGTGCACAGGAATTTACAACCCGAAAGGCGAAAGTGTAATCTACCTTGCCGACCCGCAGATCGGCATTCGCTGGCCGATCGAAGTGAAGGCCGCGGCCATGTCGGAGCGGGACCGCACTGCGCCGACGCTGGCGCAATGGCTCGCCTCGCCCTTCTCCGATCGAGTCACGTACCAGCCGAGGATATGACATCGCCCGATTCCAGGCCGGAGATTCCCGACGGCACACCGACCTCCTCGCCACCGGGTCCAAGAGTGCGGCCGAAGGTGGTCCGCATCATCGGCCGGCTGAACGTGGGAGGAGCGGCGCGCCAGGCGTGTCTGCTGCACTCCCGGCTTGCCGGCCCCTTCCAGACCCGCCTCATCGCGGGCAGCCTGGCCGAGGGCGAGGAGGACATGAGTTACCTGCTGGCCTCGGAGGGCGGGGTAGTGCGCGTGCCTCAGATGTCGCGCAAGATCTCTCCCTGGTCGGACTGCGTGGCTTTTTGGAAGATCTTCCGCCTGCTCCGCCGCGAGCGTCCGGACATCGTGCACACGCATACCGCCAAGGCCGGCGCCTTGGGCCGTTTGGCAGCCTGGCTGGCCGGTGTCCCCTTCATCGTGCACACCTACCACGGCAACGTCTTCTACGGGTACTTTGGTCGCTTCAAGAGCAGGATCTTCCTCGGCATCGAGCGCCTGCTGGGACGGATCTCCACGCAGGTAATCGCCATCTCCGACTCGCAGCGGCAGGAACTCTGGGCCAAGTACCGCGTGGTGCCGCAGGAGAAGGTCGCGCTGTTGCCCAACGGATTCGAGTTGGCGCAGTTCTCCCGGGGCGATCGCGCCCAGGCGCGCCGCCGGTTCGGGCTGCCAGCGGAGGGCCTGGTCGTCGGCTGGGCCGGCAGGATGGTCCCGGTCAAGGACGTGCAATTGCTGGCGCAGGTCATTCGCCGAGCAGCGGAACACGGCAGCAACGGAACGAAGATCTTCTTTCTCGTGGTGGGCGACGGAACGGAACGGCGGGAACTGGAGTCTCTGATCCGAGGATGCGGCAACGCCCGCCTGGCGGGATGGCAACAGGACATGGCGCCGGTGTGGAGGGCGTCGGACCTGGCCCTGCTGACCTCCCGCAACGAGGGAACGCCGACCACGCTCATCGAAGCCATGGCGGCGGGCCTGCCCTTCGTCGCCACCTGTGTGGGCGGCGTGCCGGACCTCTCGGCGACTCCCCTTTGCGACCTGCCGGACGGCCTGGGACAGGAGGCAGCCAACGGTTTTCTGACCTCCCGAGACCCCTTCGCCCTGCTCTACTGCATCCGGCGGATCGCCGAGGACCCCGAGGGCGCTGTCCGCAAGGGCATGGTGGGACGCACCCTGGCCCTGGAGCGTTTCTCGGCCTCCCGCCTGATTCACGACATGACTCTTCTCTACCAGGACCTGCTGAGCCGCAAGCGCAGGGTCCCCTCTGCCGCCGCTAGGCCCTCGGGAGCTACCGCTCCCCAGGCCTGAGGACCGCACCAAAGACCCATCCCCAAAGTCACGTGGCAGTCATAAAACGCATCCGATAGATTGCCTGTGGGCTGCGGAGCGGAAGACGGCGCGCCAACGCCCGCAAGCCGCCTCTTGGTTGCGCACCACCTGCCGTTTGTGGCAAGGTAGTGTACTTCGCAACTCCGGCCCGCTGAGAGAGCAATGAAGTCTAACGGACAGCAGACGTACCGGCCCGGGCCTGAGCTGCAACGCCCTCTCCCTGCATGCACTTGGTACCACTCCACCTGGAAGCGGGCCTTCGACGTCGTCGCCGCCACCTTGCTCCTCATCCTTCTCTTGCCACTCATGCTGCTGGTCGCGCTGGTGGTGAAGCTGACTTCTCCCGGGCCGGTCTTGTTTCGCCAGCGCCGTCCCGGCCAGGGTGGCCGAGAATTCTACATCCTGAAGTTCCGCACTATGATCGACGGCGGGCACCGCGCCGGACCTGCCTTCACCCGGCCCTGTGATCCCAGGATCACGCCTTGCGGAAACTTCATGCGGAAGTGGAAGCTGGATGAACTGCCCCAATTGCTGAATGTCATCCGCGGACAGATGAGTTTTGTGGGCCCGCGCCCCCTGCCCAGCAGCCACTGGGAGCAGGCTATGCTCCTGGAGGATGCCGCCTGCGTGCTGTCCGTGCGGCCCGGGATCACCAGCGAAGTGACCCTGAACTTCCGCAACGAAGAACAACTGCTCTCGGCCGTAGGTTCCGAGGAAGTGGGACATCTCTACTTGACCGGCATCCTGCCGTTGAAGATGGAAATGGAAGCCCGGGCCCTGCAGAACGGCAGCTTCGGCCGCGACCTGCGCATCATGCTCAAGACCGTGCTGCGGGTATTCCGGCAGCGGGGTGTTGGAGAGGAGCAGGTGATCCGGGAGCGCTTGCTGGGAATCCAGGCGGAGCCGTACGCATCCCTGCGGGAACCGGTTCAGCAAGAGGAGTTCGAACCCGCCTCGGAGCCTGGGGACTAGCCTGCTGCGGAACGCCGCGGCCGCTCCTTAACGGCGGGCCGTGCGCGAAGCGACCCTTCTGGGCGCTCGGAATTCAACAGGAACCGGCAGGTACCTTACTAGGACCGCCGACCCGCCTTTGACGGTTCCTGGGATCCCATCTCACCTCACAAGCGCCCCCGGTAAAGCTCTTCATGGCGACGGATGATGGCCGCCAAAGAGAACTCACTCTCGATGCGCCGTCGGGCTGCCGCGCCGAGTTGTTGCCGATGCGCGCCCCCGGCGCGGATCAGCTCCAGGATCGCCCGTGCCAGGGCTTCGGAGTCCCGGGGGGGCACGACCAACCCTGTGTTGTCGATGATGAAGGCGGTCTCACCCACGTCGGTCGCCACGCAAGGCACGCCGCAGGCCATGGCTTCACCGACGGTCGAGGAGAAGGCTTCCGTCCAAGAGGAGGAACAGGCGACGTCGAGCCCGGCAGTAAGGCGGGGCATGTCCGACCGCTCGCCCAGCAGAAACACACGGCCCTGCAAGCGATGTTCGGTCACCAGCCGCGCCAGCTCCGGTTCGTCTCCAGTCACGCCCTTTCCGGCCAGCAGGAAGCAAACCGTGGGGTCGGCGACGGCCACGGAGCCGGCTGCTCGCAAAAAGTTGGCGTGATCCTTCACAGGATGAAAGCGAGCGATCAGCCCAACCAAGATGGTGTCCTGGCTGACTCCCATCTCGGTGCGCACCTGGCGGCGGGCCACTTCGTCCGGGTGAAACACCTGGCAATCGAAGCCGTTGGGAATGAGAACGCGGCGGGCGGCACAGTAGCCCAGCGCCTCGTGCTGCCGGGCCGCAACTCGGCTGTTGTAGATGATGGCAGCGGTAGAGCGGGACAAGCGGGCTCCCACTCGGATCATCAGCGCCGTCAGCCGACGCTCCAGGGCCAGGTCGTAGATCGACATGTGAATGCCCCAGAAGACCGGGACACGCTTTCGCAGCGAGAAGCTCGCCAGGGTGGCCAGCAGGTTGCCGTGCGGCATCCAGCCCTGGATCACGTCAGGACGCAAGCGACGCGCCAGCCTTATGAGGGTGAAGGCACGCAGAGGATTGGGCCACTCCGAACGCAAGCGCAGGCTGTAGACGGGGATGCCAAGGCGGGAGATCTGCTGCCCAACGGTTCCTTCATCTTCCAGTGATACGACGCTCGGCTCCCACTCCGGTGAGCTGCCGGAGAGAAGTTTCAACAACGAAACCTCGGCGCCGCCCGTCCGCAGTGTCGTGATGACATGCAGGATGCGATGTTTCAAGCAGCCCGTAGTATATAATGGCGCAGATTCGCATGGTACGCGCCCGAAGTAAGCCGGATCCACCTCAGCCACCAGTACCTTGGCGCACAATGGCAAGCTGCGCGTAGCTGCATTTACAGCCGGGCAGAACGCATCTGCCCCTCGATTCCGAGTACGGCAGTACATCCCCTTCCTCCGAGCCTACGGAATCGAGATGAAGGAGTTCTGCGCGCGTTGGGGAAGCTGGCCGCCGGAAGGCAACTTCCGCCGCCCTTTCTGGTTGCTGGGCACGGTCGCGGACCGGGTCCCGCCTGTGCTCAAGTCCCATCGCTACGATCTCACCTTGCTGCAGCGTGAGATGGTCTCGACGCTGACCACGCTGGAGCCCCTGACCAAGCGGCCGCGGGTGTTTGACGTCGACGACGCGGTGTGGCTGAACCGCGGAGGCCGGACCGGGTTCGCGACCATCCTGAAGATGTGTGATGGCGTCATCTGCGGGAACAGTTTCATCGCCGAACATGCGAGCCGCTGGAACGACAACATCTGCCTGCTGCCTACCGCCGTCGACACGGACCGCTACGTGCCTTCTCCGGCGCATCAGCTCCGCAATCCCAGGCGGATCATCGGCTGGTCCGGACTGTCGTCCGGCCTGAAGTATGTCAATGAGATCGAAGAGTCTCTATTCTCGGTCCTCACCCGGCACCGGGACGTCGTCCTGCGGATCGTCTCCGACAAGCCGCCCCAGTTCAAGCGGCTGAGCACTTCTCAGTTCGAGTACATCCCCTGGTCCCCGCAGAACGAGGTGGAGACCATCCAGGAGATGTCGGTGGGACTGATGCCGGTGGAGAACTCGCTGTGGGCGCGCGGCAAGTGCAGCTACAAGATGCTGCTGTACATGTCGTGCGGGATCCCGGTGGTCGTCTCGCCCGTGGGCATGAATGAAGAGATCCTGGCGCTGGGGAAGGTCGGCTTGGGACCCAGGAATCCCTCGGAGTGGTCCGACGCGCTGGAATGGCTGCTGCAGAACCCCGAGCAAGGTCAGGAGATGGGCCGGGCCGGCCGCGCCCTCGTGGAGCAGCACTACAGTGTGGTCGTATGCGCGCCCCGGCTGGCGTCTTTCCTGCGCAGCGTGGTCGAGAACAAGGCCACCGAGGGCGCCCGGGTGCGCGGCGCCGACCGCCGGGCCGCCGTGGCCCAACCGCCCTCCGCACCGGCTGCGCTTCCTCTCCCGGCCACGACGATGGCAGAGCGCCGGCGGGTCCTGCTCCTGGTCCCCACGCTGAGTGGGGGAGGCGCCGAGCGCATGTTCTCCAACCTGCTGCGGCACCTGGACCGCGGCCGCTTCGAGCTTCACCTCGCGGTGCTGCAGCCCCAGGGCGCCTACCTGGTGGACATCCCCGGCGACGTCCAGATCCACGACCTGGATGTTCCCCGCACCCGGTACGCTCTGCCCGCGATCGTGAAGCTGGTGCGGAAGATCAAGCCGCACGCCGTTCTCTCCACGCTCGGGCACCTGAACTGCGCCCTGGTGCTGGCCAAGCCTTTCCTGCCCCACGGGACCCGGGTGCTGATCCGCCAGGCTGCCATGGCCAGCGCCCTGCTCCCCGAGGAGACGCGCCATCCCCAGGTGTGGGCCTGGCTCTACCGCCGCCTCTACAAGCGGGCCGACACAGTGGTGTGCCTCTCCGACTCCATGGTGGACGACATGGCGGAGCACTTCGGCGTGCCCCGGGACAAGATGGTGCGCATCTACAATTCGGTGGACGTGCAGCGCGTGCGCGACCTGGCCGAGATCGGAGAGAATCCGTACTCGGGCCCGGGTCCGCACCTGGTGGCGGCCGGACGGCTCTCCCGCGAGAAGGGCTTCGACCTCCTGCTGGCAGCCATGCCCGCGGTCCTCCGGGCCCTGCCTCAGGCCCGGCTCACGATTCTCGGGGAGGGTCCGCTGCGGGCGGAGTTGGCCGCCCAGGCAAAGAGGTTGGGGGTAGAGGAAGCCGTGTCGTTGCCCGGCTTCCAGCAGAATCCCTGGCGGTACTTTCTCCACGCCGACCTGTTTGTCCTCTCCTCCCGCTACGAGGGCTTGCCCAACGCGCTGCTGGAGGCGCTCGCCCTGGATGTGCCCGTGGTCGCCACCGACTGCCCCAGCGGGGTGCGGGAGATCGCCGAGGCCGACTCCCGTGTCTTCCTTGTTCCCCGCGAGGACGCCAGCTCGCTGTCCCAGGCCATCATTCGCGCCTGGGAAGGCAAGCCTGACGTTCTTGGAAAGGCGGCAGCCGCACCGCTGGCGCCCGGCAAGTTCGACCTGGAGACCACGCTGCTGGGCTACAGCCGGCTCCTGATGGGCTAGAATGTCGGCTCTGCCAGACCGCAGAAATCATGGCAACGCTCGCCGTCAGACAGGCTGAAGCTCCACGAACGACGCCCCGGTTGGCGGCCGGGGCTTTGGCGTTGCTGCTCCTGGTCGGCCTTTATTCTCCGACTTCCATCGCCGAACAGTTCTCTCCGCTCCTCTACGCCATCGGCTACGTGGCTTGCTTCGCTCTTCTGCTGGTGTTGGCGGTCAGCGCCCGTCGTCGCCCCGGCGCGGTTGCCTCTATGGTCGCCGGTTCCATCGTCCCTCTCCTTCTCTTCTTTACTTCGATCTCGGGGCTGGCCACCTATACCTACGGGGCCCTTCCCGGCTACGTCGTGCTCTCTTTGCTCTTGCTGCTCCGGCTGCCGGACATCGCGCTCCCCGGGTGGCTATCGGGCCTGTACGTTCTCCTGAACGTGCTGAACCTCGCGGCCTGCTCGGCCATTCTGGCGGGGAGCGAGTGGATGCAGGCGGTGCTGGTCACTCACTACTCGGTCTTCTATCCCGACCTGGTCGCGAACATGCTCCTGCTGAGAATGCCCGTCCTGACTTTCGGTACGCACTCCCTGGCGGGGTTCTTCCTCTATCTGTTTTTCTACGCTGCGTTCCAGACGTACAGACTCAAACAGAGAAGGCTCTTTCTTGTGTTTGCGGTGTGTTACGTGGTGTTGACCCTGGCCCTGCTCTCGGTGACCGGTGTGGTGCTGGCTTCGCTGGCCATGGTCCAAATGGCGCATCACTTCTGGTCGTCGTCCCGGCACCGCTGGCTATGGGCGGCAGGCGTGATGGCAGTGGCCTGCATCGTGGCGATCGTCGTCCCGGTCGGGCCGCTCTTCCAGAGCGGGCGCGACCTGGTCCTGAGCGCGCAAGACATCGTGGCGGATCCCGGCGCCGGCTTCCTGGGCAGGCTGATGCCCAGCGGCACCCTGCACTACGATCTGCAGTATCTCCAGGAACATCCCTTGCAGCCGGTGGGCGTGAGCTACCGAGAGGGGCTGATGCTAGGCGACAGCGGCGTCCTCGAATACCTTCTGCGCGGCTCAGTGATCCTTGTGCTCCTCGTCTACGGCGGATTCTTTCTCTTCCTCCGGCGGAACCTGGTGGCGAAGACTGACCTGTACCTCCTGTTCTTGGTCACCCTGGCCTTTGAAACCGGTTTCACCGTGCTCACGTATTCCCGGACCTTGTGCCTACTTCCCTTTCTGGTGGTGTATCTGAACGGCCTGCGGCGACCTTCAGCCGCGGGGGTCGCGCCCATTCCGTGAGGAAGGCGCGTGCTAAGATGCCCTGGCTCACAGGCGCCGCCCACCACCCACTCTTGAGGATCGCCGCATGAGATCGCGCCAGTCCCCTCTCGCAAAGGTGTGGGCATCGATCTCGAAGTACGGGCTTCGCGCCGGGCTCCGGGATGCCGCCGCCCGCTGGGGACGCGGACGACTCAAGCTCCCCTACGACGTGCTGGGCGACTACGGGTGGGTGCTGGCCCCGGACCGGCCGGCGAGGCTGAAGGCCTCCCCTCGGCCAGGGGCCTTGTCCATCAACTGGCTGGTTCCGGATGTCTCCTGGGGCTCGGGAGGCCTGTTCAATATCTTCCGCAGCATCCGCCACCTCGAGCAGTGGGGTCACAAGAACCGCGTGTACGTGGTCGGGGCGGCCGGCCGCGGCTCGGCCTTGGCCCAGGTGGTGAACAGGAAGTACTTCCCGATCCAGGCTCCCGTCCAACCGTTCACGGGAGAAATGGCGGACAGTGAAGCCTTGGTCGCGACCTCCTGGGTGACGGCGTACGCAGCCCGCGCGCTGGAAAACACGGCGCGGAAGTTTTACTTTGTGCAGGACCTGGAGCATCTGTTCTTTCCGCCCGGCAGCCTCCACGAGTTCGCGAGGCAGACCTATGGCTGGGGCTTCCATGGCATCACGGCAGGGCCGTGGATCGCCCAGGTGCTGGAGCGCGAGTTCGGAATGAGGTGTTCGTCCTTCGGCTTTTCCTTCGACCGCGAGATCTACTCTGCCCAGGGCCGCCGGCGGCTCCCCGAAGGCAAGAAGCGTGTGCTCTTTTACGCGCGCCCGGCCTCGGAGCGGCGGGGCTTCGAATTGGGGGTGCTGGCGCTGTCGCTCGTGGCGCAGAAGATGCCGGAGGCGGAGTTCGTGCTGGTGGGCTTTCCCCGGCAACCCCTGCGCCTGCCCTTCTCCGCCGCCCTGCCCGGCGTTCTGCCGCCCACCGAGCTGGCGGGCCTGTATCGCAGTTGCGAAGTCGCGCTGGTGCTCTCGCACACCAACCTGTCGTTGCTGCCGCTGGAGCTGATGGCATGCGGATGCGCCGTGGTCTCGAACTCCGGTCCCAACGTGGAGTGGCTGCTGACGGCCGAGGCCGCACAACTGACTCCTCCCACCCCGGACGCATTGGCGGGCGCCGTCCTGACGTTGCTGGAAAACGACGATCTCCGCGCCCGCAAAGCGGCGGCCGGTCTCGCCCTGGCGCAGAGTACCGATTGGATGGCAGCGAGCAGGGCGATCGAGGCCGGCCTGCGGCGCGGCTTGGAGCTTGCCCGCGAGGAGGGACGCAGTGTCTGAGGCCGCGCTCACCGTCGTCCTGGGGGGAAGCGGCTTCCTGGGCCGGCATCTCTGCCGGAGCTTGTTGACGGCGGGTTGCCGCGTGCGCTCGATCTCCAGGTCCGGAGCCCCGAAGGGGCCCGGTGAACCCTGGTCGTCGCAGATAGAGTGGATCCCTGCTGCCCTCGGAACCCCGGAGGCGGCTTCCGCGCTGCGCCAGGCCGATTCTGTCTTCCACTTGGCCTGCACTACCCTGCCCTCCAACTCCAACGCCGATCCTGCCTTTGACCTGGAGTCCAACCTGGTGGCCACGGTGCGCACGCTGGAAGCGGCCGCCATTCTGGGAGTGCGGCGGCTGGTGTTCGTCTCTTCGGGTGGCACCGTGTACGGTCCGGCGCAGCAGGTTCCCATCCCGGAGAACCATCCCACTGATCCCATCTGCTCCTACGGGATCCACAAGTTGGCAGTGGAGAAGTATCTCCATTTGTTCCGGGTGACTCGCCGTCTGGACTCGATGGTTCTGCGGGTCGCGAATATGTACGGCGAGTCGCAGGACTGCAGCCGGCCCTTGGGCGCCATCGCGCACTTCACCGACCACGCCGTGAAGGGCCAGCCCATCGAGATCTGGGGCGATGGCAGGACGCTGCGGGACTACGTCCATGTGGAAGACGTCGTGGCGGCGCTGGTGCGGGCTGCAGCGTATGCCGGGAAGGAGCGGCTGTTCAACATCGGCAGCGGCCGCGGAGTCTCTTTGCTCGAGTTGGTGGAGATGCTGCGCAGCCGCATCTCCAAGCCGCTCACCGTGCAGCACCTGCCCGGGCGGGAGTGCGACGTCGCCGAGAACGTCCTGGACATCGGCCGGGCGCGGCGGGAACTGGGCTGGTTCCCGGCAGTGACTCTGGAGATGGGGCTGGAGAGGATGATTGGCGCGGCCACGGCCGCCCGCCCGCCGCTCGCGCCCGGCCCCGCCTAGTGGCTTTCCCCGTCGCGCCCGCGGTCGCAGCGCGCCGCCTCTCCTCCCGCCAGCATGGCCCAGAGGAGGTCCTTGGCCATCGCCCGGCGGCCGATCCCGCCGCGGCGGACGCCATCGTACATGCCCGCACGCGCCATCCTGGCCACGACCTGGATCCGCTCCTGCCGGGGACGGGTCGAGTAGAGAGCGGCGCGGGCCTCGAGAGAGCCCGCACGGCGTTGAAAGCGGGAGGCGACTCGCCGCAGATCCCGCTCCAGATCAGGGCTCCTGGCTTCGGCGGCCATAGCGGCGTAGAGCTCCGAGGCTGCGCTTGCATGCTTCGCCAGCATCCGGTAGGCGCGAGCGCCGGTGCGGACGCTCGCGTGGAGGGAATCGGTCAAGTGGCCCCTGGGACCGGTGACGTTGTTGGCGTGCCGGCGGTGGCAGATCAGCGGCTCGGCGATGTACGACACCGCTGCCAGCGACCGGGCGACGAAATAGGTGGCGGAATCATGCGCCACCACATGCGGGGTGTCCGGGCGCAGCAGGCGGCGGGCAGGCTCCGCGGGCCACAGCCGCGTCACCTCCTGCAGGATGCTGCGGCGGACCACCATCACACAGCCCATGGGCCAATCGCAGCGGGGATGGACCCTTCCCTTGGGTAACACCGCGGAGCGCCGCAGGTCGGGCAGGCGAACGTGGCAGGGCGCAAGTTCCGCATCCACCTCCTCGGCCTCATGGACCACGAGGCCGACGTCGGCGCGCCGAAACTCCCTGCAGCAGCGCTCGATCTTGCTGGAGCGCCAGACATCGTCCTGATCGCAGAAGGCGACAGCGTCCCCTTCACAGCGGCGGATGGCACGGAGGAAGTTGCACGCGTATCCTATCCGCTCAGCGTGCTGGAGAACCCGGACGGGGAAAGGGGCAGCGGCGGCAAAGGCGAACAGAATGGCGATGGTCCGGTCGCTGGAGCCGTCATCGGACACGATCAGCTCGCAGGGCAACACCGTCTGCGCGGCCAGGCTCTCCAGTTGCTGGCGCAGATAGCGCTCGCCATTGTAGGTGGCAAGCACGATGGAAAGCGACGGAAGCGACGATGGTGATGCGGGCTTCATCCTGAGACTGTCAGCCAGACCGGCCCTTGGCGCCGGCGCGGGAGCAGTACCTTGCCTACCCCCTTTATGGCAGGAAGGCAGCAATGGGGACCTTGGCCCACAAGCTCGCTACGGCTCTGGAGGTCCGGCGCACCTATCTCAACTGGCCGCGCTGGTTCCTGAGCTACTACCAGATGTCGTCTTCTGTCCCGGAAACCGAGATTCGGGTTCGGGGAGCGGCCTTCCGGGCACCCAATCATACCGAAAGCTGGGGCATCGCGGACCAGATTTGGAGGGAGAGGGTTTACACCAGGCACTTTCCCATCCTGGACGGCGACCGTGTCCTCGATGTGGGCGCCCATTTCGGGTTCTTCTCGATCTTCGCAGCCTGCCAGGGCCTGCGCGTGAGCATCGTAGCCTACGAGCCTGCCCGGGAGAGCTTCGCGTTTCTCCAAAGGAACGTGGAGCGGAATGGCCGCACGAGGCAGATCCGCGCGGTCAACGCCGGCCTCAGCGACGTTGCCGGAAGCCTGACCCTCTACAAGCAGAAGCACCGCCCTGCTTCCTCCACCCTCTTTCAGGAGAACCTTCCACCGCCGCTCTCGGCCGTGGAGGAGGAAGAGGTCAGGGTCGAAGCCGCCGCCCACGTGTGGGCCGCGTGCCCGCGCTATGAGTTTGCCAAGTTCGATTGCGAGGGAGCCGAGTATCCCATCTTCGGGGCGCTGGGGG
>DASPRL010000075.1 GCA_035624475.1 Terriglobales bacterium | reverse complement strand
CTGCTTGATGCGCCCGCGCAGGCTCAGGCACTGCGCCGCCACCAGCGCCAGGATGCCGTAAGCCACGTAGCGCAGCGCCTCCGTCCAGGTCGCGTGGCGGTACGCGGAGAGGCCAAGGACCAGTTGCGCCGCCACCACCGCGCCCAGCAGCAACATGGGGCCGTAGAGCGGGTGGTAGGGAATGCTCAAGCGCCCGGCCGCCATCTGGCGTGCCGCCCACAGCAGCAGCAGCAGGGCAGTGCCGGTCTCCAGGGCGAAGATCGACCAGGCTTCCACCGCGCCGAAGGCCAGCGGCCCGAACAGCAGCACCGCGCAGAAGCCGGCAAAGAGTGCGTGGTCGAGCGCTCCCGGCGCGGCCTCGGCAGCCGGAGCCGAGGCTCGACGCCGGACTTCCTGGCCGGCGGTCCGTGAGCTTGTGGGCAAAGCTGCTCTCCTTAACGCGCAGGGTTCAGGGACACATCATCTAGCCAGAATCTCCCCGCCAGGACTTCTCCGGCAGGGTCGCGGACCAGCTTCACCATCACCAACCTGGTCTGCGGCGGGGTGGTGAAGGAGAAGCTGGACTGGCGCCAGCCCGCGGTGGTGGCCAGCAGCTCGCCGCTCCCACAGGGAGTGTGGTCGAAGGCATCTTCCACCGCCACTCGCAGCCCGCCCACGCCCGCCCACTCCCGCGCCTGCGACCAGACGCTCAGGTCGTAGGTCGTGCCGGGGCGGACCGGGACCAATTGCCACAAGCCGACCTCGCGTACCGGGCCCCCGTCGAACCCGATCATCAGAGCGTGCTCGCCGCCGTGGGCCTCGGAGGAGTCGATGGCGAGGCTCACGTGCGCCACCGGCTGGTAACGCCAGTCGAAGCCGGTGTTCAGCATCTCGTGTTCGAAGCCTCCGTTCACCGCCAGTTCGGAAGAGGGCAGGTAAGCGGCGAAGCTGCGATCCACGCCCGCCAGTTCACGCCACACCTGCTGCGCTGCATCGACCTGTTTCTGATCGAGGAGGTATTGCGCATAGGGCAGCGCCAGCTTGGCGTCAAAGGGCCGCCCCGCGGCGCTCACCTGGTCCCAGACCTGGGCGGCGGCCCCGGGCTCGTTCTGCTGCAGCAGGAACTTCAGGAAGGCCAGGCGCACTTCCGGATCGTCCGGCAGAGCGTCGCGCACGATCCTGGCCGGGTCGCGGGTGGCCCGCCAAGCCAGCTGCATGCCGTCCAGCTCCGCCCAGGGCTGGTACTGAAAGACCAGCCGCAACTGCGCCAGCCCGGCGGCGGTTTCGCCCAGAGCGAAGTAGAAGTTGGCGGCGTCCCAGGCGACTTCCGGAGTGGTGGGATCGGCGGCCAGGGCCCGCTCCACCGCCGCCCGCTCCTGCGCCGTCTCGCCGGAGGCGCTGTAGGCGAGGGCCAGGTCCATCCAGTACTGCGCCACCCCGGGATTGAGCGAGGTGGCCTGCTGGAACTCACGCACCGCCCTGGGCACCTCCAGGGTGGCGTAGAAGTAGTGGCGCCCTAGCAGGTCGGCGTAGCTGGCGTCACCCGGCTCCAGGCGCGACGCCGCTTCCAGGCCGGCGGCCGTCCTGGAACCGGCCAGACGCGAGGCAGCGTAGTCCCGCCCCGCGACATAGACATAGGCCGAGCACAAGCCCAGCACCAGGGTCGCCAGCGTCGCTTTCCTGGTTGGCGAGTCCAAGCGCACGGTGCCTCAGCAGGAAGGGGCGGCGCAGGTTAGGATGAACGGCTCGGCGATGGTCACCAGGTCAGCGCGCCGCGTTCTCATCGTAGTAATGTCCGCCGTGCTTGGCCCCGTAATAGTAGTAGTACATATCCGGGGACTGGAGATCGATGGCGTTGACTACCACTCCCATCACCCGGGCGTTGACCTGGGCCAGCAGGTCGCGGGCGCGGCGCAACGCGTCCTTGGGGGTGCGGCCGGAGCGGATCACCAGGATCACCGCGTCCACGGCCGGCGAGAGCAGCACGGCGTCGGTCACGGTGAGCGCGGGCGGGGTGTCGATGACGATGTGGTCGTACTCCTCGCGCCAGCGCTGCAGCAGGCTGCGCATCAGGTCGGAGCCCAGCAGTTCGGCGGGCTGGGGCGGGGTGGGTCCGGCGGGCAGGATGAACAGGTTCTTGAGCTGGCGCGAGGTCTGGATGAGGTTCTCGCCCTTGTCGCTGCCGGTGAGCAGGGTGCTCAGGCCAGCGCGCGAACTCATGCCCATGGTCTGATGCACGCCGGGGCGGCGCAGGTCGGCGTCCACCAGCAACACCTTCCCGCCCTTCTGCGCCAGCACGATGGCTGAGTTCATCGAAGTCGTGGTCTTGCCCTCCTGGGGCAGCGCGCTGGTGACCAGGATCACCTTGGGTGGCGCGCCCAGGGAAGAGAGCAGGATGGAAGTGCGCAGGGCGCGATAGGCCTCGGCGATCTCCGAGCGCGGCCGCGAATAGGCGATCAACCCGACTCCGCCCCGCGCCACCGCACTCTTGCCCGGCAGCAGCGGCGGCGCCTTGCCCTTCCTGGTCGCGCCCGAACTCAGGGGAACGATGCCCAGCGAGGGCAGCGCCGAGATCATCTGCACCTGCTCGGGCGTGCGCACGGTGCTGTCCAGGAGCTCCAGCACGAAGGCGAAGACCACGCCGCCCATGATGCCCATCAAGAAGCCCAACGCCAGGTTGCGCGGGATGTTGGGCTTGGAGGGCGAAGTGGGAACGCGCGCCGCATCCACGATGTGGACGTTGGTGGCCTTCAGGCCCGCCTCGATGCCCGCCTCCTTCAGCTTCTGCAGCATGTCGTCGTAGAGCTGGCGGTTGGTGTCGGCCTCTTTCTTGAGGATGTTGTACTGGATGGCGCTCTCGTTGAGCTGGTTGGCTTCCTGCTTCTGCTTGTCGAGTGCGCCGTGCAGCATGCGCTCGCGCTGCAGGGCCACGTTGTAGTCGTTCTGGGCGCGGCCCACGCTGCGGTGGGTCTCCGCCTGGATGGAAGCCTGGATCTCCTTCAGCTTGCTGTTGAGTTCGACCACCTTGGGGTAGGCGGGACCGAACTGCACCGTCAACTGCGCCAACTGGCTTTTCACGTCGGCTTCCTGCTGGCGCAATCCCTGCAGCAACTGGTCATCGGCGGCATGCTGGCCGGAGCCGTTCTCCATCTGGCGGTAGGCGGCTTCCTTCTGGATGCGGTCGGCCTCCGCGTCGGTGAGGTCCTTGTTCAGCTCGTCCAGCTTGGAAGTGATGATGTTCTGCTTCTCGTCCAGGCCCAGGATGCCGTGCTCGCGCTGGTAGTCGGCCAGCTGCTGCTGCGAGGTCTCCACCTTGACCTGCAGGTCGGCCAGTTGCTTGGAGAGCCAGTCGGAGGCCTGGGTGGTGGACTCGTACTTGGTGCGGCGGTTGTTCTCCACGTAAGCCTGGGCCAGGGCGTTGACGATGTCGGCGGCCAGCCGGGGATCGGTGCTGGCGTAGCGCAGCTCGATGAGGCGGGTGTTGGGGATCATGGTCACCGTCAACCCCGACTCGAAGGCGTTGATCATCGCGGTCTGCCGCGCCGAATCCGTGGCCGACCCGGTCAGCGCCACCTGCCCCGCGTTCCCCCGCGCCCCCGGCTGGTAGCCGGCGAAGTGCGGATTGCGGTCCAGTTGCAGGTTGTGGATCACCATCAGCGCCAGCGTGTCGCTCTGCAGCACGCGCGACTGCGTGGTCAGCCCCACCGTGTAATCCCAATCGTCGGAGCTGCCGCTGTCGGTGGGCACCTGGTCCTTGAAGCCCAGGGGCGTCGGGTTGTCGCGATAGATGGCGATCTGCCCGCTG
>DASPRL010000074.1 GCA_035624475.1 Terriglobales bacterium | reverse complement strand
GCAGGGCCTGCTGGTAGTAGGCGACGGAGCGGTCCATGTCTTCCTTGGTGCGGCGCTCGCGAAAGTACTGGGCCTGCAGGTAGGCGTTGTAGGCCTCGGCGCTGGTGGTGGGTGGGGCCGGGGCAGTCCCGCGCAGCAGGGTCAGCTTCAGGGACCCGGCCACCGAACTCGCGATCTCGTCCTGCACCGCGAAGACGTCGTTCATCTCCCGGTCGTAGGACTGGGACCACAGCTCGAATCCGTCGGCCACCTTGACCAGCTGCACATTGATGCGCACGCGCGTGCCCTGCCGGTGGACGCTCCCTTCCAGCACTGAGTCCACATGCAGCTCGCGCCCGATGTCTTCCACGCGGGCATTCCTGCCCTTGAACTGGAACGATGAAGTGCGGGCCGCCACCCGCAGCTCCGGGATCCTGGCCAGGGCGTTGAGCAGCTCTTCGGCCATGCCGTCGGCCAGGTACTCCTGGTCCTTCTCCGCGCTCATGTCAGCGAAAGGAAGCACCGCGATGGATTGGATCTGGGGCTGCGGGCTGCTTCCGGCGACCCAGGCCTGGATCTTCGCGCGTACCCCGGCGGGATCCACCGCCAGCAGTACCGCCATGACCAGCGCGACCGCGGCGGCCGCGAATGCCCACGCCCGCCGGCGGTGCCGCGGAACCACCGCCGGCAGCGGCGCTTCCCCACGCTGCAGGCGGCGCAAGTGCAGGGCCAACTCGCGCGCGGTCTGGTAGCGATCGTCGGGGTCCTTCTCCAGGCAGCGCAGGATGACGGCCTCCAGCCCCGGCGAAAGCTCGGAATTGACCTCGCGGGGCGGCCGCGGCGGCTGGTAGCGGATGGCGTCGGCCAGCTGTACCCCGCCGCCGGGGAAGGGACGCTGGCGCGTGGCCATCTCGTAGAGCACCGCGCCAGCCGCCCAGATATCGGCGCGCGCGTCCACCTTGGAACCCTCCACCTGCTCCGGCGCCATGTAGGGCAAGGTGCCGACCGTCCCCTGGGTCTGGCTCAGGCTCTCGGTCGAGGCTGTGGGACTGGGCTTGCGGATCATCTTGGCCAGGCCGAAGTCGAGGATCTTGAGGCGCCCGTCGCCGGTGACCAGCAGGTTGGCGGGCTTCAGGTCGCGGTGCACCACGCCCTGCTCGTGCGCGGCTGCCAGGCCTTCGGCAAGTTGCGCACCCAGATCCAGGATGTCGTTCTCAGGGAGGCGGGAGGCCAGCGCTACTTCCAGCGTCTGCCCGGGGATGAACTCGGTGACCAGGAAATCGATGCCGTCCTGGGTATCGAAGTCGTGGGCGACCTCGATATTGGGATGGTTGATCTTGGAGAGGGCGAGGGCCTCTTTGCGGAAGCGCTTGCGCGCATCCTCGTCGCCCAGGGCCCCGGGGGGCAGGACTTTGACGGCGACGTCGCACTCCAGGTGAAGGTCGCGGGCGCGGTAAACCACTCCCATGCCGCCGGCGCCGATGTGCTCGACGAGGCGGTAGTGGCCGAGGGTCTGCCCTGCTAAGTCAGGCTGCTTCAGAGCCCGGGCTGCCATGGGGAAGGAGGCTCCCTCCCCCCACCTTCTTGGGATAATCGTAGGCGTGGCCTGGAGGCAAGTAAAGAACAATTTACCGGCCTGTTCGTCCATTGGAACGGAGCTGGTCCAAGTGCAAAGAGCTCAAGCTCCTCTTCGTTCTGTGATTCTCGGAGTTCCCGCTGCATTTGACTCCGCCCTTGCCCGTGGGCTAGCCTCAGAAGCTC
Organism: Terriglobales bacterium; assembly: GCA_035624475.1. Taxonomy (NCBI): domain Bacteria; kingdom Pseudomonadati; phylum Acidobacteriota; class Terriglobia; order Terriglobales; species Terriglobales bacterium. The sequence goes on along the minus strand of DASPRL010000074.1, from coordinate 790 downwards.
CCGCGGAAGGCGTCTCCCGCTCCCAATATGCGTTTCCGTCGCAAATTGCTGATAACGCTGGCGCTTGCCGTCCTCACGGCGGCCCTGCCGCGGAGCCTGTTCGCTTCCGGCATCGGGCCCGTTCGCGGCAAGCACGCCATGGTGGCCAGCGTCCACGAACTGGCCTCGCAGGCGGGAGTGGACGCGCTCAAGGCCGGCGGTAACGCCGTGGACGCGGCCGTGGCCACCGGCTTCGCGCTGGCGGTGGTGCATCCCCAGGCCGGCAACCTGGGCGGCGGCGGCTTCCTGCTGGTGCGCACTCCGGACGGCAGAGCCTTCTTCCTGGATTTCCGCGAAACCGCGCCCGCGGCCGCCACTGCCACCATGTACCTGGACGAGAAGGGCAACGTCATTCCCGACGCCAGCCTGGTGGGCTACCGCGCCAGCGGCGTGCCCGGCTCGGTGGCGGGACTGGTGTACGCCGAGCAGCATTGGGGCAAGCTGACCCTGGCGCAGGTGATGGCGCCGGCCATCCGCCTGGCCCGCGGAGGCTTCCCGCTCTCCTGGGAGGACGCCCGCGACTTCCGCGACGCCGACCTGGCCAGGTTTGCCGAGTCGCGCCGCATCTTCCAGCGCGACGGCAACTACTACCAGGCGGGCGAGATCTTCCGCCAGCCCGAGCTGGCGCATACCCTGGAACGCATCGCCCAGAGCCCCGACGACTTCTACAAAGGCGCCATGGCGCACGAAATCGCTTCCTTCCTGCAGAACAATGGCGGCCTGATCACCCAGAAAGACCTGGCCGACTACC
>DASPRL010000073.1 GCA_035624475.1 Terriglobales bacterium | reverse complement strand
CGTCTTCCTCTAGAGCCGCATTGCCCGGGCTAAGCGGACCGCCTCGATCTTGCGCAGTTCCTCCAGCACCGCCTCGGGGACGCGGCCGTCCACGTGCACCACGGCGATGGCCTCGCCCGCGCCGCCGCGCTCCCGCCGGCCCAACGAGAAGTTGGCGATGTTGATCTGGTGCTTGCCCAGGATGGTGCCCACCCGCCCGATCACCCCGGGCACGTCCTGGTTGCGCATGAAGATGAGGTTCTTCTCCAGCGGGGCTTCCACGTCGATGTCGTCCACCGCCAGCAGGCGCGGGGCGCTGCCGTGCAGCACCGTGCCCTTGGCCAGCCGCTCCTCCTGCGCGGTCTTGAGCAGCACGGAGAGCACGTTGGCGGCCCCGCCCTTGGGGGTGCCGGCCTTACGTGCCTCGCTCACGCGGATGCCGCGTTCCTCCGCGATGCCGGCGGCGTTCACCAGGTTGGCGCGCTCCGAGACTGATTGCTTGAGGATGCCCAGGATGGCCCCGTTGCGCAGCAGCTCCGTCTTCCACTCGGCGATGCGCCCGCTGTAGCGGATGGAGATCTCCTCGACCGTGCCCTCGCTGGACTGCGCCAGGAACGACCCCAGGCGCTCGGCCAGCAGGATGAAGGGCTGCATCTCGACGTACTCCTCGTGCGAGACCGAGGGCACGTTGACCGCGTTCTGCATCACGCCGCGCTTCAGGTACTCCTTCACCTGCTGCGCGATCTGGACGCCCACCGCCTCCTGGGCCTCGCGCGTGGAGCCGGCCACGTGGGGCGTGAGAATGACGTTCTCCAACCCGAGCAGAGGCGAGTTCCTGGGCGGCTCTTCGGCGAAGACGTCGAGCGCGGCGGCGGCCACGCGCCCGGACTTCAGGGCCGCAGCCAGCGCGGCCTCGTCCACCAATTCGCCGCGGGCGCAGTTGATGAGCCGCACCCCGGGCTTCATCTTCGCGAGGGCCGCGGCGTTGATCATGCCCGCAGTCTGCGGCGTCAGCCCCACGTGCAGCGAGAGGTAGTCGGCGGCGGCGTAGACCTCGTCGAGCGCCATGGTCTTCACCCCGCGCTCGCGCGCCACCGCGCTGGAGACGAAGGGATCGTGGGCGGCGACCTGCATACCGAAGGCCAGCGCGCGCCGTGCCACTTCCATCCCGATGCGCCCCAGACCGACGATGCCCAGGGTCTTGCCGCGCAATTCCGTCCCCATCAGCGCCTTCTTCTCCCACTTGCCGGAGCGGGTGGAGTGGTCGGCCTTGGGGAGCTGCCGCGCCAGCGCCAGCATGAGGGCGAGGGTGTGCTCGGCCACGGCCACCGCGTTGGCCCCGGGGGTATTCATCACCGCGATGCCGTGGCGGGTGGCGGCGTCGAGGTCGATGTTGTCCACGCCCACGCCCGCGCGGCCGATCACGCGCAGCTTCTTCGCCTTGTCGAGCAATTCGGCGCCCACCGGGACAGAGGAGCGCACGATCAGGGCGTCGGCGTCGGCGATCTGCTCAGGCAGCTTGCCCGCGACCTCCTCCGGCGTGAGGACCGTCCACTTGGACTCGTCTTTCAGCAAGTCCATCGCCGCCGGCGAGATCTTCTCTGCGATGACGATCTTCATGGAGAAGGCTAGTGTAGCGGGTAGGGGTGTGGATTTGCAGTGACGTTACACATTGTCATCCTGAGCGGAGCCGACCGAGCTTGCGAGAGAGGCGCAGCAAAGGACCCCTATGGCCTGGCAAACGCTTGCGATCATTGAAGCCCTACCGACAACCGTCGAGGGCATAGGGGTCCTTCGCCCGCAACGCGGGCTCAGGATGACAAGCAAGAGCTAGTCGTCGCTGGTCCGCGCGCGGCCGCGCGGCTTCTTGGGCTCGATGAAAGATTCGGCGCGCGCGTAGAGCGCCTGGGCGGCGCTCAGCCCCGCCCCGATCTCGATGTGCCGGGGGCGCATGGCGCGGGCCACCGCGTGCTCCAGCGCCCCGATCATCCCCATGGTGTCCACGTAGTCGTAGTAACCCATGTGGGAGACGCGGAAGATCTTGCCCTTCATCTCGCCCTGGCCGTTGGCCACGATGGCGCCGAAGTTCTCGCGCAGGTCGCGCACGATCACGCCCGAATCCACTCCCGCCGGAGGCACGATGGCGGTGAGCGCGGCCGCCGGCTGCGCCGCGAACAGCTTCAGGCGCAGCGCCTGCGCCGCCGCCTGCGTCATCTCCGCCGCCAGCTCGGCGTTGGCGATGAGCGCCTTGCGGCCCTCCTCGACCTCGCCGTCGCCCACCGCGCGCAGGTAGTCGAGCGCGGCCGCCAGCCCCGCCACCAGCGAGGTGGCCGGGGTGAAGGCCGACTCTCCCTGCTCCGCCGCCTTGCGCTCCTTGCGCAGATCGAAGTAGTAGCGCGGGGAGCGCGCGCTCTCCATGCGCTTCCAGGCGCGCTCGCTGACCGCCAGATAGGAGAGCCCGGGCGGGATCATGAGCGCCTTCTGCGAGCCCCCCAGGATGATGTCCACGCCCCAGCCGTCCACGTTCAGCTCGCTGGTGCCCAGCCCGGTGATGGCGTCCACCACCAGCAGCGTGTCCTTGCCGCGCAGCAGCCGCGCCACCGCCTGCACGTCGTGGCGCACCCCGGTGGAGCTCTCCGTGGCCTGCATGTAGACGACGCGCGGCTCCACCGTCTTGAGCTTGTCGCGCACCTGCTCGGCGGTGAAGGTCTCGCCGTAAGGCGCGCTGACCAGGTCGCCGGAGCAGCCAAAGGCGCGGGCCAGGTCGCGCCAGCGCTCGCCGAACTTGCCGGCGGAGAGCACCAGCACGCGGTCGCCGGGGGAGGTGAGGTTGGAGACGGCGGCCTCCATCGCCCCCGTCCCCGACGAGGCCAGCAGCACCACGTCGTTGCGCGTGCCGATGAACATCTGCAGGTCTTCGAGCACGCGGGTGTAGAGGGCGCGGAAGTCGGCGGTGCGGTGGTGGTACTCGCGGGCCATGGCCGCCTGCGCCGCCGGCAGCAGCGGCGTGGGGCCGGGCGTGAAGAGGCGGGTCTTGCGCAGCATAGGCTTCTTTCCGGGATGTGAGCTGGAACCGCGGCATCATCATAAGCCTTCCCGCCCGCAGCGGCTACGGCTTGCCGGCGCCCGCTATAATCTCTGCATGACTCTCGCCGAGCAGATCCAGTCCGACATCACCGCCGCCATGAAGGCGCGCGAGGAATTGCGCCTCTCCACCCTGCGCATGGTCAAGAGCGCGCTGGAGAACAAGCGGGTGGAGAAGATGGCCGCGCTCGATGACAAGGAGTCGCAGGCGGTGCTGGCCACGCTCATCAAGCAGCGCAAGGACTCCATCGAGCAGTTCACCAAGGGCGGGCGCAAGGAGCTCGCCGACAAGGAGGCCGCCGAGATCGTCATCATCGAGGGCTACCTGCCCCAGGCGCTGGGCGAAGCCGAGATCGCGGCCGCGGTGCGCGCCGCCATCGCCGAGATGGCCGCCGCCGGCGCCGCACCGACGATGAAAGAGATGGGCGCGGTCATGAAGAACGTCATGGCGAAGTTCGCCGCCGCCCAGCAGCGCGTGGAGGGCAAGCTGGTGAGCGACACGGTCAAGCGCGAACTCGCGCCCAAGTAGTCTCGAACGCAAACCCAGCCACGGATTCACACGGATTTCCACGGATCAAGACCCTTGAAGTCATATCTGTGAAGATCCGTGTTGATCCGTGGCCGGTTTGGAAGTCCCGATCACCCGATGCCCTTGTCCATCGCACGATTGGCCAGCCGGTCGGCCTCGCGGTTCTTCTCCCGGCGCACGTGCTCGATCTGGAACCACTGGAAGTCGCGGCGCAGGCGCTGCGCCTCGGCGTGCAGCGGCTTCAGTTCCGGGCTGCGCACCTTGTAGCGCCCCTGCATCTGCCGCACCAGCAATTCCGAGTCGCTGACGACCTTCAGCCCCTTCGCGCCCGCGCGCCCCGCGTACTGCAGCGCCGCGATCAGCCCGGCGTACTCGGCGTGGTTGTTGGTACGGTGCCCCAGGTACTCGCTCAATTCGGCGAGCTTGCGCCCGGCCTGGTCGGTGATGACCGCGCCGTAGCCGGCCGGGCCGGGATTCCCCCGCGCGCCGCCGTCGATGTGCGCCACCAGATATTCCGCCGGGCGGGACTCGGCTTCGGCGGCGAACAGGGGGGCCTGGGCAGGCTTCCTGACGGCGGATGGCTGACGGCGGATGGCTATCTTCCTTCTGAGAGCCGGTTGGCCAGGCGTTCGGGGAGCTTGGCGGCCAGGATCTTCTTCTGCGCCCCCTTCACGTCATAGGGGACGCGGTGGAAGGTGAGCTTCCAGGCCTCGGAGTCGAAGCTGGCGAAGGCGGCGCGGGA
>DASPRL010000072.1 GCA_035624475.1 Terriglobales bacterium | reverse complement strand
CTCCTGCATTATTGCTATAGACGCCGGCGACGGAGTTTGGATATGGCGGCCCATCCCTGGATTGCGCCGCTTCGTCCCAGCCCGGGGCGGCCCGCCCCGCGCCCGCGCCGCGGGAGCCGGCCTGCTGGTCTCACTGAGCTTGCGCACAAAACCAAACGGGGAGCGTCGGAGACGCTCCCCGCGGAAACCGGTGGGCCAGATCTATTGCGGAATCTGGAAGTCGTAGATGCGGCCCTGGGCGTTGCCGCCCTCGGTGCCGTTGCCCATAGCCAGGGCCTGCCCGGTGCCCATGAAGAAGCCGTACTCGCCCGGCTTCAGCTCCTGCACCAGGGTGAGCTTGAAGGTGCGGGGCGCGATCTGCACGAAGTCAAAGCCCCGCATGTTGGATTCGCGCAGCCCCGACTTGCCGCCGCCCCAGCCGGCGATCGAGCCTACCTCGAACTGCCGGTGGTCGCTCTTCTTGTCCAGCTTCAGCAGCGTGTAGTCGGTGGGACTCATGCCCTCCGGCACGTAGACGTAGAAGACCGGGTTGCGGTCTTTCACCACGTTGCGCGAGTGCTCGCCCTGGACCTCCGCGTTCCAGTGTTTGGAGGCGATGCCATAACTGAAAGCGTGGGCCCAGCGCCCCCCGATCTTGGCTTGGCTGACGTTCTGGCCGTAGAGCGTCACCCAGTTCGTGCCGTCCTTCCAATACATGCCGATCTCTCGGGGCGGCAGGTTGGGATCGTCGGCAGGGGCGGCGGGCGCGGCGGCGGCTGCGGCCGGCGCCGGCGTCTCCTTGGGGTTGATCATCGCCTTGATCACCGCGTCCGACACCTTGGCCGCCTTCAGCGCCTTCAGGCCGTCCACGCTGGTATCGAACTTGATCCCGTCGGCCGTCCGGATCTTCTCGATGATCACGTCGTCACTCAGCCCCAGGTTCACCATCTCGATCACGTCCTGGTTGGTGAGCCGCTTGGAGAGGTCCTGCGCCCGCGCTGCCGCTACCACCGTCCCCAGCAGCAAGCACAGCGCCGCCCAGACTGCTAGATGCTTCTTTGCCATGGCAAACCTCGGCCTTATGGCCTCCTGGATTTTGGCTTTCTTTTGGGGGACCCTGGGAAATGTGCGCGCTACTCTACCCCAAGACTCCCACCCCTGCAACCACAAAGTAGGTTGTCCCCATGGCCGTCTTCGCCCGATTCCGCATCCAAGCTTGTAGGCCCCTGAATCTCGTGCTGGCCGGAGCTCGTCATGAAACCATCCCTTCTTCTTCCTCTGCTTGCCTTCTTCGTCGCCGTCGGAGTGGCGGCGGCACAGCAAAAGCCCCGCGTCTTCATCACTGACAGCAAGTCCTGGGAGATGAGCGGCGGCGGCGGCGGATCCAGCGAAGGGTTCGGCGGCGCCTCGAGCGGCGGCGCCCGCCCCCAGACCGCCGAGATCATCAAGACCTTCGGGGAACGCTGCCCCGACGTGACCATCAACAACAAGCAGGAGAAGGCCGATTACGTGGTGCTGCTCGACCACGAGGGCGGCAAGGGCATCCTGCGCAAGGACAACAAGGTGGCCGTCTTCAATCGCGACGGTGATTCCATCGTCAGCCACTCTACGGTGACGCTGGGCGGCTCGGTCGACGACGCCTGCAAAGCCATCCTGAAGGACTGGGCCAGTGGAGGAGCGGCCAAGGCGGCCGCGGCCAGCGCCGACCCCGCGCCTGACCCATCCCCGGCGGCCCCTGCGGCGGCCAAGCTCGAGGTCTCCTCCAACCCCGACGGCGCCGACATCGAGGTGGACGGGAACTTCATGGGCAGCACGCCCTCGTCCCTGGAATTGGCTCCGGGCGAGCACCAGGTGCGCATCTCCAAGGCCGGGTACCAGCCCTGGGAGCGGAAGATCAAGGTCACGGGCGGCGACGTCCACCTGAAGGCGGAGCTGGAAGCAGCGAAGTAGGCCGCGCTTAGGGCGTGAGCACCACCTTGCCGTAGTTCTTGCGGCCCAGCAGCAGGCGATGGGCGTCGGCGGCCTGGGCCAGGGGCAGGGTGGTCCCGACGATGGGATGCAGCCTGCCCTCGGCCGCCCAGCCCATCAATTCCCTCAGCGCCTCCTGGCGCTCCGGGCGCTGCGCCAGCGGCGCCAGCCAGAGCGCGTGCACACTGGCGTTCTTCGAGAGCATGGTGCGGAAGTCGAACTGCGGCGGCTGCCCGCTGGCCGAGCCGTACACGATCAGCCGCCCCAACTGCCGCAAGCAGCGCAGGCTCTTCGCGGTGTGCTCCCCGCCCAGCATCTCGAAGACCGCGTCCACGCCCTCGCCCTTGGTCAGCTCGGCGATGGCCTGCTCGTAGTCCACGCTCTTGTAGTTGATGCCGTGGTCCAGACCCAGTGCTTTCAGCCGCGCCAGCTTCTCCTCCGAGGAGGAGGTGCCGTAGGTCTCCACTCCCATGATCTTGCCCAATTCGATGGCGGCCGTGCCCACGCCTCCGGCGGCGGCATGGATCAGCACCCGCTCGCCGGGCTTGGCGTCGGCCATCCAATAGGCGAAGTACGCGGTCAGGTAGGTGACCAGGAAGGAGGCGCCCTCCGCCGCCGACCACTTCTCCGGCAGCGGTACCAGCGCCAACTTGTGCACGGCGATGCGCTCGGCGTAGGCCCCGGTGCCGCCCGCCCCCATCACCCGCTCGCCCGTGCCCGCCACCGTCCCGGAGAACTCGAAGCCGGGGATGAAGGGAGCTTGCGGCCCGCCCGGGTAGAGTCCCGCGGTTTGCATGGTGTCGGCGAAGTTCACGCCCGCGGCTTCCACCTTGACCACCACCTCGCCCGGCTTGGGCTGGGGATCGGGCACCTCCCGCAGCTCCAGCACCTCGGGCCCGCCCGTGCGCGTTGCCACCATAGCTTTCATAGGCAGGAAATACTAAACGAGCGCGGGGGGAAATTCCCGCTTTTCTCCGTGTCGCTGTGACTCTGCGGTGAAATGGCCTACAATACCGGGTTTCCATGAACGAAGCCTTCTTTGCCGCCGTGCAGGCGGGCAATAGCGACGAGGTCATGAAGCAGGTGAAGGCCAACCCCGCTCTGCTCTCGGCGCGCGATGCCAACGGCGCCACCGCCGTGCTGGTCGCCGTCTATTGCCGGCAGGAGGCGCTGGCCCGCGCCCTGGCCGAACGCAAACGCGATCTCGACCTGTTCGAGGCCGCAGCCCTGGGCGAGGGGAAGCGGGCCACGGCCCTGCTCGACGCCGGTCCCGCTCTGCTCGATTCCTTCTCCGGGGATGGCTGGACGGCGCTGCACCTGGCCGCCTTCTTCAACCGGCTGGAGGTGGTCGAACTGCTGCTGGCGCGCGGCGCCAAGCTCGACCTGAAGTCCAAGAATCAGCTCAACAACACCCCGCTGAACGCCGCCGTCGCCGCCAACCGCCTGGAGATCGCGCGCCGCCTGCTGCAGGCGGGAGCCGACGCCAACGCCCACCAGCACGGCGGCATCACCCCCCTGCACGAGGCCGCCGCCGCCGGCAACGTCGAGATGGTGCGCCTGCTGCTCGCCTACCGCGCCGACGCCAGCGCCATCAGCGAGGACAACCGCACTCCCTTGGGCATGGCTCTGGAGAAGGGCCACCAGCAGGTGGTCGAGATCTTGCAGCCCAAGCTGGCCACCCCGGGCGGCGATGCCTGACCTGCCCCGCGTCTCGCTCTACACTTCGCCCACCTGAAGCGCCTGCCGCACGGTGAAAGAGTTTCTTTCCCTCCATCACATCGACTTCGAGGAGAAGAGCCTGCAGGAGCCGCGCTGGCTGGAGGAATTGGGCGAGCGCTTCGGCGCCTACTCCGCTCCCTCGGTCGTCGTGGATGGCGAGCTGGTGGAAGGGTCGCTGCCGGAGATCGCGGCGGCGCTGGGAATCGAGGAGTAGTTAGTAGCTAGGGTTAGTTAGCAGGATCATCCCGGCTACACCTGCGCCGCTGACTCCCTAACTCCAAACTCCTAACCCCTGGAAATAAAAAACCGGCGCTTCTCCCCCGAGAATTTTGCGCCGGTTTCATTGTCCTCCCAGGTTCTGGAGGACAAAGGCCGCTCATCTTCCCTGTTCGGGTTCGGCCCAACTCGACTCTTCAGGAGGCCGCGGCGCCAGTGGTCGCGTGACTCTCACTCCGCATCGCGGCAACGCCATCAAAATGCCCTGATGTTCTCTTATTTGCAAATCAAATCCACGCTCCTTGTTTACTCTCTGTGTAACTCACCCGCCCCTGTCTCCCGGGTGTATACTTCAACCCTACTTTCTAGGTCTTAACCCCGGGGTAGGAACCCCGGACCTGCGGAGCGCTTTTCATACAGGTCTTCATAAGCTCCGCCCTAACGGCACCCGGGCTCCCGGCGTTCGCTTTTACCTCGTGGCCGGGAGCTTAGCTGGCGCCACCTGGCAAGGAAGCGGCCGTGGCCGCCTCCTTCCGGGACATACCGGAGGCTGATGTCATGGAATCGGTTCTCATCCGCATCGTATTTCTTCTGGTGATAGCAGCGGCGGGCTGGCTGCTGCAGCCCTTCGGGTTGAGCCGCAACGCCGCCGGGGCCGCCGCGCTGGCCATCGGCGGGCTCATCGTGGTCTTCGAGTTGCGCCTGCGCCAGGTCAGCCTGAAGCGCCTGATCGGCGCCGCCATCGGCTCTGTCTTGGGCATCTTCGGCGCCTACCTCTTCAGCCTGGTCATCCGCAACAGCATCGAGGAGAGCCACACCCGCAGCTTCCTGGAGCTGGGGGTGATGCTGCTGATGGCCTACGTAGGGCTGGTGGTGGGCGCCAACAAGGGCGACCTGCTCAACCTCTCGGCTTTGGGCGGCATCTTCGGGGGCGAGAAGCAGGCCAAGAAGGCCTACAAGATCCTCGACACCAGCGTCATCATCGACGGGCGCATCGCCGACATCGCCGAGACCGGCTTCCTCGACGGCATCATCGTCATCCCCCAGTTCGTGCTGCGCGAGCTGCAACTGGTGGCCGACTCCGCCGACTCGCTCAAGCGCAACCGCGGCCGCCGCGGCCTCGACATCCTGCAGCGCATCCAGAAGATCGCCTCCCTCTCCATCCAGATCGTGGAGGACGACTTCCCCACCGTGCGCGACGTGGACATGAAGCTCATCGAGCTGGCCAAGGTCTACGAAGCCAAGATCATCACCAACGACTTCAACCTCAACAAGGTGGCGCAACTGCAGGGCGTCGAGGTGCTCAACATCAACGAGCTGGCCAACGCGCTCAAGCCCATCGTGCTGCCGGGCGAGGGCATGCGCGTCTTCATCCTCAAGGAGGGCAAGGAGTACAACCAGGGCGTAGCCTATCTCGACGACGGCACCATGGTGGTGGTGGATAACGCCCGCAAGATGATCGGCAAGACGGTGGAGGTCTCGGTGACCTCGGTGCTGCAGACGACCGCGGGCAAGATGATCTTTGGCAGGCTCGA
>DASPRL010000071.1 GCA_035624475.1 Terriglobales bacterium | reverse complement strand
AGTTCACGCCGATGCGCACCGGCTTCTGGTTCTCGACCGCAACCTCTATCATGGCGCGGAAGTTGTCGTCGTCCTTGCGCCCTACGCTGACGTTGCCGGGATTGATGCGGTACTTGGCCAGCGCGCGCGCGCACTCAGGGTATTTCTTGAGCAGGATGTGGCCGTTGTAGTGGAAGTCCCCGATGATAGGCACGCGCACGCCCTGGCGGTCCAAAGCTTCCACGATGGGAGCCACCGCGGCGGCGGCCGCGTCGTTATTCACCGTGACCCGCACCAATTCGGAGCCGGCGCGCGCCAGCGCCGCTACCTGCGCCACCGTGCCGGGGACGTCGGCGGTGTCGGTGTTGGTCATGGACTGCACCACCACCGGGGCGTCGGAGCCCACCCGCACCCCACCCACCAGGGCGGTGACCGTCTTCCTGCGCTCGATCTTCGCCATACGGAAAAATCAGTTTATCACGCGGGATTGTGACGTCAGGGCAGGTACTTAGCCAGCCCGGGCACCGCCTTGACCAGGTCGTTGTAGATGACCAGTCCCACGAACATCACCAGGAAGACAAAGGCCACCTGGTAGATGCGCTCCTTGATGCGCATGCTGATGTCGCGGCGGATGGTGCCCTCGATCAAGAGCAGCAGGATCATGCCCCCGTCCAGGATGGGGATGGGCAGCAGGTTGAGGATGCCCAGTTGCAGGCTGATGGCGGCGGTCAGGGAGAGCAGGGGCAGCCAGCCGGGCTGCTGCGCGGCCGCGCCCACCGCCCGCCCGATTCCGATGGGGCCTTCGAACTGCTTCACCGAGACCTTGCGCTCCACCACCTTTTTGACCACCTCGATGAACAGGAAGGAAAAGCTCTTGTTCACCTCCACGGACTGCCCAAAGGCGGCCAGGAAGGGCAGCTTTTCCACGATCATGCGGTCGCCCGGGGCGAAGCCCAGGCGGTAGCGGGTATCGCCGTTGATAGTGTTGAGCACCGGGGTGGCGGTCAACTCCAGAAGCTTGCCCGCGCGCAGGATGCCCACGCGCACCGGCTTGTCCTTGTTCTGAGCGAGATAGTCGAGCAATTGCTCGACGCAGCACATGCGGGTGCCGTTGAGGCTGGCGATCTCATCGCCCGCCTGCAGGCCTGCTTTGGCTCCCGGCATGCCGGGATCCACGTCCGCCACCAGGAGGGGCCGGTCCGCGGCCCAGCCCACGTTGCCGCCCATGCGCTCCACCCCCACGGTTTCCGGGGTCACGTTGGTAGCGATGGTTTGCTGGCCGCGCTGCACGGTGACGGGCAGGGACTGGCTGGGGTTGATCACAACGTGCAGGAAGACGTCGTCCCAGGTGGGCTGGTCCACGCCATCGATGCGGACGATGCGGTCGCCGGGCTGGATGCCGGCCTTGGCGGCGGAGCTGTCCTGCTCCACCCAGCCCACCACCGCCGGCCTGGTCAGGAACTCGGCAGTCTCGAAGTGGACCATGTACACGCCGGTCATGATCACGATCGCCAGGAGTACGTTCATGGCGGGGCCGGCCACCGCGACCAGGAAGCGCTGCCAGCGCGGCTTGGAGAGGAACTCATGGGGATCGCCCTTGCGCTCCTCCATGGGGTTTTCTCCCGCCATCTTCACGTAGCCGCCCAGGGGAAGCATGGCGACGCGGTAGTCGGTATCGCCGCGGCGGAAGCCGAACAGCCGCTTGCCGAAGCCGATGGAGAAGACTTCCACGCGCACGCCGCAGAGCTTGGCCACCGCGAAGTGGCCGAACTCGTGGGCCACGATCATGACACCCAGCACCACGGCGAACGCGACGACACTGATCAGAACAGACATGATGGCGATGGTTTCCTCTGGGGACTACCGGCGGCCGAGCGCCAGGGAGGAGCGCTGGCTCAGGCCTTCTACCCGCTCCCGGGCCAGGCGCCGCGCTTCGGCGTCCATGGTCAGCACCTGTTGTATAGATTCGGCGGCATGCGCCGGGGTTTCACCCAGTACGTCCTTAATTATGCGCGCAATGTCGTTGAATCGGATAGCTCCGTCCAGGAAGGCGGCCACCGCCACCTCATCGGCGGCGTTCAGGGCCACGCTCTTGGCGCCGCCCGCCTCCGCCGCCTCGTAGGCCAGCCCCAGGCAGGGGAACTTCTCCGGGTCGGGAGGCTGGAAGTCGAGGCGCCGCAATTCGGCCAGCGAGAACTTCATCTCCGAGGGCACGCGCTCGGGATAGCTGAGCGCGTACAGGATGGGCAGGCGCATGTCGGTCACCGAAAGCTGCGCCAGGATGCTGCCGTCCGTGAACTCCACCAGCGAATGGATGGTGGACTGCGGATGCACCAGCACGCTCACCTTGGCGGGTGGCAGGTGGAAGAGCCGGCAGGCCTCGATCACCTCGAAGCCCTTGTTCATCAGCGTGGCCGAATCGATGGTGATGCGCTTGCCCATCTTCCAGGTGGGATGGTTGAGCGCTTGCTCCACGGTGATGTTCTCGAAGTCCTTGAGGGGCGTGTTGAGGAAGGGCCCGCCCGAAGCGGTCAGCCAGACGCGCTCGACCTCCTCGAGCCGCCCGCCGCGCATGCACTGGTGGACGGCGTTGTGTTCGCTGTCGATGGGCAGCAGGGGCTTGCCCTGGCGACCCGCCTCGGCAGTGATCAACTCGCCCGCCGCCACCAGGCACTCCTTGTTGGCCAGGCCGACGCTCTTGCCCGCCTTCACCGCCTCGTAGGTGGCCTCCAGGCCGGCCACGCCCACGATGGCACTGACCACGAAGTCCGCTTCGGGATGGGTGGCGACCTGCACCGTCCCCTGGGGACCGTGCGCGACCTCGATCGTCAGCCCGGCGGCTTTGAATCTCGAACGCAACTGGTCGGCGTCTTCCTCACGTGCCATGGAGATGAGCCGCGGCTGCCAGCGCTGCGCCTGCTCGCAGGCCAAGTCCACGTTGTTGCCGGCGGCCAGGGTGGCCACTCGAAAGCGCTCGGGGAAGGACTCGACGATGGCGAGCGTGCTCCGCCCAATGGAGCCGGTCGAGCCCAGGATGGCAAGGCGTTTCATGGAGTGGCTGGGATTAGCTGGCGGCCGCCAATATGGCTGCATAGTACCACAGCACCGGAGCGGCGAAGAGCAGGGCATCGATGCGGTCGAGCATGCCGCCGTGGCCGGGGAGCAGCGCACCGGAATCCTTCACACCCGCGCCCCGCTTCATCATGGACTCGACCAGATCGCCG
>DASPRL010000070.1 GCA_035624475.1 Terriglobales bacterium | reverse complement strand
TGCCGTGCTCGAGCACGCGCAGCTTGCCGTCGCGGGTGACGCGGCCCACGGTCACCGCGTCCAGCCCCCACTTCTCAAAGACCTGGAAGACCTCCTGCTCGCGCCCCTGCTCGGCCACCAGCAGCATGCGCTCCTGCGATTCGGAGAGCATGATCTCGTAGGCGGACATCTTGGTCTCGCGCTGGGGCACGCGGTCGAGTTCGATCTCGATGCCCACGCCGCCGCGCCCGCCCATCTCGCAGGTGGAGCAGGTCAGGCCGGCGGCGCCCATGTCCTGGATGCCCACCACCGCGCCCGTCTGCATGGCCTCCAGGCAGGCCTCGAGCAGCAGCTTCTCCAGGAAGGGGTCGCCCACCTGAACGTTGGGGCGCTTCTCCTGCGAGGTGGCGGAGAACTCCTCGCTGGCCATGGTGGCGCCGTGGATGCCGTCGCGCCCGGTCTTGGCGCCCACGTAGATGACGGGATTGCCCTCGCCGGCGGCGCGCGCGTAGAAGATCTGGTCGCGGCGCACCAGGCCCAGCGCGAAGGCGTTGACCAGGGGATTGCGCGAGTAGCAGGGCTCGAACTTGGTTTCGCCGCCCAGGTTGGGCACGCCGAAGCAGTTGCCGTAGCTGGCGATGCCGCTGACCACGCCCTCCAGGACGGAGTGGTTGCGGCGGACCTCGGCGTCGTCCTTCTGGCCGGGGGCGGGCGCCAGCGGCCCGAAGCGCAGCGAATCCATGATGGCGATGGGGCGCGCGCCCATGGTGAAGATGTCGCGCAGGATGCCGCCCACCCCCGTGGCCGCGCCCTGGAAGGGCTCGATGAACGAAGGGTGGTTGTGGGACTCGATCTTGAAGGCGCAGGCCCAGCCGTCGCCGATGTCGATGATGCCGGCGTTCTCCCCCGGGCCCTGCACCACGCGCTTGCTGCGGGTGGGCAGGCGGCGCAGGTGAACGCGCGAGGACTTGTAGGAGCAGTGCTCGCTCCACATCACGCTGAAGATGCCGAGTTCGGTCAGTGTGGGGGTGCGGCCCAGCAGCTTGACGATCTTCTGGTACTCGGCCGTGGAGAGGCCGTGCTCTTCGACGACCTTGTCGGTGATGGCGGCGCTCTTCGCTGGGGGCATGGGGAGATTCTATTCTCGCACGGTGTGGAAGGGCGGGGAAGGGCGCGCTCGTAGCTTTCAATCGTCCCTTCGGGACTCGCCATCCTCGCCGGCCTTACCCAGGACTTCGTCCTGGGCTATTGGCAATCGCCCTCCGGGCTTTGGCTGGCGACAAGAGCATGCTTGAGAGCCCCGAAGGGGCGTTTAGCACTAGCCCAGCACGAAGTGCTGGGATAGCGTCGCGCAAAAGATGGCCAGTCCCGAAGGGACGGTTGAAACGAGCGCATAGACGATTTTCGCGGCGCGCAGTACGATGGCGCTCAGGCGCATGTCCGACACGAAGAATCCCGACAAGCCCAGCATCGAGGTCTTCGCCGTGCACGGCGTGGAGCCCGAGGTACAGGCCTACGCCATGGCCAAGTACTCGCGCTCGGCGCTCTCCATGAAGGAGTCGCTGCGCGAGATCAGCGAGCAGAAGGCGGAGAAGTTCCTCAACACCTTCTACTTCCAGTACGGGCACCGCTCCATCGCCGACCTGGCCCACCTGGCGCTGGCCATCGAGCGGCTCTCCATCCTGGCGGCCATCATTCTGGTGGACGAGCAGCGCTGGGACGGCCAGGAGCGTTCCACCCGCTACCAGGACTTCAAGAAGAGCGGCTACCACGTCCCGGACTTCGGCGACGCGGCGGCCGCCAAGCTCTACCGCGAGACCCTGGACTTCCTCTTCGCCGAGTACGAGGCCTTCTCGGGGCTGATGTTCGAGTACCTGCGCGAGCGCACCCCCCGGCCCGACGACATGAAACAGGAGGCCTACGAGCGCACGCTCAAGGCTCGCGCCTTCGACATCTCGCGCTACCTGCTGCCGCTCGCGACCAACACCTCGCTGGGAGAGATCGTGAACGCGCGCACGCTGGAAAACCAGATCGCGCGCCTGCTCTCCAATCCTTACGCCGAGGTGCGGCGGCTGGGCGAATTGCTGAAGCAGGCGGCGCGCGAGCCCGCCTACAACCTCAACCAGGAGAAGTGGCACGGGCTGGTGGAGGAGGTGCGGGCGCTCGATCCGGCCCTGGGCGAGCGTGCGGCGCAGGAGCTGCTGAAGGACGTCAAGGCCGCGCCCACGCTGGTGAAGTACGCCGAGGCCAATCCCTACGAGATGGAGACGCGGCGCGAGCTGCGCCAGGCCGCCGCCGAACTGATGCAGGGCGCGGCCATCGCGTCGGCCAAGACGGTCGAGCTGCTGGAGGACGATCCGCTCGAGGTCGAACTCGCCACTACGCTGCTCTACGAGCATTGCCACCATCCCTATCGCCAGGTGCGCGAGCGGGTGGAGGGGCTGAGCGGGGCGCGGCGCGGCGAGATCATTTCTTTGGGTGCGAAGCATCGCGGCCAGCACGACGAACTGCTGCGCGCCTTCTCCGCCGGGCAGCGCCTGCGCTTCGACATCCTGATGGACCTGGGCGGCTTCCGCGACATGCACCGCCACCGCCGCTGCGTGCAGATCGGGCAGGACTTCACCACCGCGCACGGCTACGACACGCCCGAGGAGATCGAGGCCGCGGGGCAGAAGCCGCGCTACGACGCTGCCATGGCGCGTGCTGCTGAAACCGTTCACCAACTTGGCGTCATCCTGAGCGGGCTTCAGCCCGCGAAGGATCTCGCGGGCAGTGCCGAGGAGTCCGGCAGCGCCGCGGTCTACGCCATCCCTCTGGCCTACCGCAAGCGCACCCTGTTCAAGATGGACTTCGCCGAAGCGGTCTACATCGCGGAGCTGCGCACCGGCCCCGCCGGGCACATCTCCTACCGGCGCGTGGCCTACGGCATGTACGAAGCCGTGGTCGAGCGCTATCCCGCGCTGGCCAAGTACTTCCGGGTGACCAACGTGCGCGAGCCCGTGGACCTGCTCAAGAGATAGACGTCAGACGTCGGACCTCAGACGTCAGCCAATAACCAGGGGTGTAATTCGCTTTTTGTTCGCCTATTAGCGGAATCCGCGCTATACTGTCCGGTTGTGGAAAAACCGGGTGAATACGGCACTGACTCCGGCATGACTCCGGGTGTAGGCTAGGCTGGCATTCATCTATCGAGCTATCAGGAGAGCCATCATGGCAGACGAAAGAACGGAAAAGAGCCGTGCCATCGACCTGGCCATGGCGCAGATCGAGAAGCAGTTCGGCAAGGGCTCGATCATGCGCCTGGGGACCAAGGAAGCCATCGTTCCCATCGCGGTGATCCCCACCGGCGCCATCTCCTTCGACGCGGCGCTGGGGGTGGGCGGCTTCCCCCGCGGCCGGGTGGTGGAGATCTTCGGCCCCGAGGCCTCGGGCAAGACTACCATCGCGCTGCAGGTGGTGGCGGAAGCGCAGAAGGCCGGCGGCATGGCCGCCTTCGTCGACGCCGAGCACGCCCTCGATCCCGGCTACGCCAAGAAGCTGGGCGTGGACGTGGACAACCTGCTGGTCTCGCAGCCCGACTACGGCGAGCAGGCGCTGGAGATCACCGAGGCCCTGGTGCGCTCGGGCGCGGTGGACGTGCTGGTGGTGGACTCGGTGGCCGCGCTGGTCCCCAAGGCCGAACTCGACGGCGAGATGGGCGACAGCCACGTCGGCCTGCAGGCCCGGCTGATGTCGCAGGCGCTGCGCAAGCTCACCGGCACGGTCTCCAAGTCGCGCACCTGCCTGGTCTTCATCAACCAGATCCGCGAGAAGATCGGGGTGATGTTCGGCAACCCCGAGACCACCACCGGCGGGCGCGCGCTCAAGTTCTACTCCACGGTGCGCATCGACATCCGGCGCATCGCCGCCATCAAGGAAGGCGACACGGTCATCGGCTCGCGCACCAAGGTGAAGGTGGTGAAGAACAAGGTGGCCGCGCCCTTCCGCGAGGCCGAGTTCGACATCATCTACGGCGAGGGCATCTCGCGCGAGGGCGACCTCATCGACCTGGCCGTGCTCCACAACCTGGTGGAGAAGTCGGGCGCCTGGTTCAGCTACAAGGGCGAGCGCATCGGGCAGGGGCGCGAGAACACTCGCGTCTTCCTCAAGGAGCACAAGGACATCTTCGGCAAGCTGGAGGCCGAGGTGCGCCAGTCGCTCGGGCTGACGAAGCCGGCGCCCGGGCCCACCCCCGTCCCTGACTCCGCCAAGGCGGAAGCCAAGAGCGCGGTGGCGCGCCGCTAGGAGCCTTCATCGCCGCGGAGCAACACGGAACAACACAGATTCTCTCGGAACGGACCGAGTGCTCGGTCGAACGCGACCCTTCAGGATTGTCATTCCGAGCGCAGCGAGGAATCCAGGTCCTTCCTCCGGGCGAGCGAGAACCCAGATCCCTCGCTGCGCTCGGGATGACAACTCCTAGACAGTTGGGGGCTGATCATGGCCCAGCGCGAGCGCCGCTACTACGTCTATATCCTCACCAATCCTTCACAACACCCGTTCTATACGGGTGTTACCAGCGACGTCGGCGGGCGGGTACTGGATCACCGCTCGCACCAGCCCGGCAGCTACACCGCGCGGTACAACCTCGCCCGCTTGGTTTATTACGAGACCTTCCGCTATGTGAAGAACGCGATTGCCCGGGAGAAGGAGATCAAGGGGTGGGGACGGGCCAAGAAGCTGGCGCTGATTCGGAGCGTCAATCCGAAGTTGGACGACCTGGCGCTAGGGTGGGGGAAGTCGTTTCTGAAACACAAAGAGAAAACCTAGATCCCTCGCTTCGCTCGGGATGACAATCCTTAGAGACTGGGTGCTCTCGAAGGTCGCTGCCCCTGCGATGGTGAACCTAGATGCCTCACTGCGCCCGGCATGACAATCCATGAAGGGCAGCGGTTAGCGAGCGATTGCCTGCCCCGCAGACAGGCGCTAGAATCGTGCTGGCTCGTAGCCTCGAGGACGAGTGAAGAAGAGCATCGCCATCTATCCCGGCTCCTTCGATCCGCTGACCAACGGTCACCTGGACCTGATCGAGCGCGGCAGCAAGATCTTCGACGAGCTCGTCGTCGCCATCCTGCGCAACCCCGAAAAAGACCCGCTCTTCACCCTGGAAGAACGTATCGAGATCCTGGAAGCCGAGATCGCGCGCTGGAAGAACGTGCGCGCCGAGGTCTTCGACGGCCTGCTGGTGGACTACGCGCGGCAGCACAGCGCCAGCGCGGTGCTGCGCGGCATCCGCGCCATCAGCGACTACGAGTACGAGCTGCAGATGGCCCTGATGAACCGCAAGCTCGACCCCAAGCTCGAAACCGTCTTCATGATGCCGGCCGAGGCCTACAGCTATGTCTCGTCGCGCCTGGTCAAGGAAGTGGCGCGGCTGGGCGGCTCGGTGCGCGGCCTGGTGCCGGCCCTGGTGGAAGAGCGCCTGGAACGCAAGATCAACGGCGGCAAGTCCGCCACAGCCAAGAGGAAATCCCAATGACAGCCACGGCCGTGAGCACGCAAGCCAGCACCCTCACCCAGCGCATCAACCGCATCGAGATCTCGGCCACCCTGGCGGTGGTGAACGAGGCCGAGAAGCTGCGCGCCGCCGGCGTGGACCTGGTGGACTTCGGGGCGGGCGAGCCCCACTTCGCCACCCCGCAGCACATCAAGGACGCGGCCATCCTGGCCATCCAGCAGAACTTCACCAAGTACACCGCGGTGGCGGGGACGGCGGAGCTGCGCGACGCCGTCGTGCACCGCCACTCCGTGGACTTCGATTCCGACTACCGCCGCGAGGAGTGCATCGCCTCGGTGGGCGGCAAGCACGCCCTCTTCAACGCCATCTCGGTGCTGGTGGAGCACGGCGACGAGGTCATCCTGCCGGTACCCTACTGGGTCTCGTTCAAGGACATCATCCGCTACGCCGGGGGCGAGCCGGTGCTGGTCCAGACCGACGAGGAGCGCGGCTTTCAACTGACCGCCAGGATGATCGAGCGCGCCATCACTCCGCGCACCAAGGCCATCATCCTCAACTCGCCCGGCAATCCCTCGGGCGCGGTGATGAGCCCCGACGACCTGGCCGCCATCGTCAAGCTGGCCGCCCAGCGCGGCATCTGGATCATCTCCGACGAGTGCTACGTCTACCTGAACTTCACCGGCAAGCGCTATTCCGTGGGCGTGCTGCGCGAGTGCAAGGAGCGCATGGTCATCATCGGGTCGCTCTCCAAGACCTACGCCATGACCGGATGGCGGCTGGGCTACGCGCTGGCTCCCGCTCCCGTGGTCTCGGCCATGCAGAAGCTGCAGAGCCAGTCCACCTCCAATCCCACCTCCATCGTGCAGAAGGCGGCGGTCACCGCGCTCAAGGGGCCGCAGCAGTGCGTGGAGGAGATGCTGAAGGAGTGGATCCGCCTGCGCGATCACGTGGTCAAGGGGCTGCGCGCCATCCCCAACGTGCGCTGCTCCAAGCCCGAAGGCGCCTTCTACGTCTATCCCAACCTCTCGGCCTTCCTGGGGAAGGGCGGGCTGAACTCGGCCGCCGACCTGGCCAAGCGCCTGCTGCACGAGGCGCACGTGGTCACGGTGCCGGGCGAGGGCTTCGGCACCCGCGAGCACATCCGCATCTCCTACGCCACCTCGGAAGCGGAGATCGACCGCGGCTTGGAGCGCCTGCGCAAGTTCCTGGGCGCGCTGGAAACGGTTTAGAATCGTAGCCCGCCGCGACGGCCTTGAGCCCGTCCATGCCCGACCTCTATCCATTGCGCCTGGTGCCGGATTTCCGCGAGCGCGTGTGGGGGACGCGCGACCTCGCGCCCATCTACACCAGCCCGCCCGGCCAGCAGCCCGTCGGGGAAGTGTGGCTGACCGGCGACGACTGCCGCGTCTCCAATGGTCCTCTGGCCGGGCAGACCCTGGGCGAACTGTGCCGCCGCTTCGGCCGCGACCTGGTGGGCACGTCCGCGCGACGATCGGACTGCTTTCCGCTGCTCATCAAGTTCCTCTTCCCGGAGCAAAAGCTCTCGGTGCAGGTGCATCCCGACGATGCGGCCGCGCGCCGCGCCGGCCTGCCTTGCGGGAAGTCGGAGTGCTGGTACGTGCTGGCAGCCAAGCCGGGAGCGAAGATCGGGCTGGGCCTGAAGCCCGGGGTCACGCGCGCCGGCTTCGAGCAGGCCATCCAAGACGGCAAAGCCGACGACCTGCTGCACTGGGTAGAGGTCCACCGCGGCGAGATGATCTACTCGCCCGCGGGCACGGTGCACGCCATCGGGCCGGGCATGCTGCTGGTCGAGACCCAGCAGAACTCCGACACCACCTACCGCCTCTACGATTACGGGCGCGGCCGCGAGCTGCACGTGGCCGAGGGCCTGGCGGCCATGCGCGAGACCCGTGCCGGCAAGGTGGAGCGCATGGGCGACGACGACATGGCCCGGCTGCTGGCCTCGCCCCACTTCATCGTGCACAAGCAGTCGGCCCGGGAAGCTTGGTTCCGGGAGAGCGCGCCGGAGTGGAACTCGGTGGAGATTCTGGTCGGGCTGGACGGCGGCGGCTTGGTGGAATGTCCCGGGGCGCAGACCACGGTCTTCTCGCGCGGCGAGGCGGTGGTCATCCCCGCGGCCTTGAAGCAGTTCACCCTCAAGCCCCAGGGCGAGATCGAGTTTCTGGCCGTCACCCTGCCGGAGCGCGGCCGCGCCCCCGAGCCGAAGACGTACCTGTAGCGCCGGGCACGGCGTTCTTTGTGTCCTTCGTGCTACCTTGGTGTGCTTTGTGGTGAGTTTCTCCGCCGTGCGGAAGACCAACTTTTATCCCGTGATCCTGGCGGGCGGCAGCGGCACACGCTTTTGGCCGCGCAGCCGCCGCCGCCGCGCCAAGCAAGTGCTGGCGCTCGACGGCGAGCACACCATGATCCAGCAGACCCTGGCGCGCCTGGCTCCGCTGGGCCGCCGCGAGCGCTTCTGGGTGATCACCAACCGGGAGTTGCAGGGCGAGATCGCCCGCCAGCTTCCGCAGCTCAAACGGGCGCAGATCATGGCCGAGCCGGTGGCCCGCAACACCGCTCCCGCCATCGGCCTGGCCGCTTTCCTGCTGCGGCGGCTGGACCCGCAAGCGGTGCTGGGGATGTTTCCCGCCGACCACGTCATCGCCGACGCGCGCCGCTTCCGCCGCACCCTGGCGCGCGCCATCCGCATCGCGGCCGCCGGGCCCAACCTCGTGGTCATGGGCATCCCGCCCAGCCGCCCCGAGACCGGCTACGGCTACATCGAGGTAGGGGAAAAGGCGGGCGACGGCTTCCGTGTTCGCCGCTTCACCGAGAAGCCCAGCCGCGCGAAGGCGGAAAGATTCCTGGCCACCGGGCGCTACTACTGGAACAGCGGCATGTTCGTGTGGAGCGCCCAGACTCTGGCCGCGGCCCTGCAGGAGCATCTCCCCAAGACCGCGCGTTGCCTGGAAGAGATCGCGGCGGCCTGGGGCACGCGCCGCTTCGCTGCGGTTTTTCGCCGCCTCTACCCCAGGTGCGAGGACATCAGCGTGGACTACGCGGTGCTGGAGCCGCGCTCGGCCCAGGGCGAGCGCTGCTCCCACATCTACTGCCTGCCCGCGGACTTCGGCTGGAGCGATCTGGGCTCGTGGGCGGCGCTGCACGAGCACCACGCCGGGGCGGAGCGCGCGCGCAACGTGATCGAGGCCCGCGACTCCTTCACCCTGGACGCGGCGGGGAATTACGTTTATTCGCCGAAGAAGTTCGTGGCCGCCATCGGCATCCGCGACGCGGTGGTGGTCGAGACCGAGGACGCGCTGCTGGTCACCACGCGCGCGCACGCGCAGGAGGTCGGCAAAGTCGTCGGCCATCTGCGCGAGAAGAAGCTGAAGAAGCTGCTGTAGGAGCGGTCGTTAGTCGTTGGTCGTTTGTCGTTAGCCTTCCTCCGTGAGCGGACCGGTTTGGCCAACGGCTAACGACCAACGACAGGAATTGGCCAACGACCAACGGCTAACGACCAACGACTTTCCGCAACCAACGCTTATGCCCGAGATCAAATTCGGCACCGACGGCTGGCGCGGCGTCATCGCCGACGACTTCACCTTCGACAACGTGCGCCGGGTGGCGGGCGCCATCGCTTCCTACGTGCTCAAGAGGGAGGACAGCCGCAAGGGCCTGGTGGTGGGCTACGACACCCGCTTCCTCTCGCGCCAGGCGGCGGAAGTCGCCTCGGAGGTGCTGGCCGCCGCCGGCATCGCCGTGCGCCTGGCCAAAGACTGCGTTCCCACGCCCGCCGTCTCCTTCGCGGTGAAGCACTTCGGCGCGGCCGGCGGCGTGGTCATCACTTCCAGCCACAACCCCTGGCAGTGGAACGGGGTGAAGTACAAGGCGGGCTACGGGGGCTCGGCCACCCCGGCCATCACCCGGGAGATCGAGCAGGAACTGCGCGCCGGGGCCATGCCCAGGGGAAGGGCCGCGGCGGTGACCGAGACCGACTTCGTCCCGCCTTACGTCGCCGCCATCATGAAGTTCGCCGATCTGGACCGCATCGCGCGTGCCGGCTTCAAGCTCGCCATCGATCCCATGTACGGCTCCGGGCGCGGCGTGCTGGCGGGCATCTTCCGCGCGCGTGGCATCCCGCACCTGGAGATCCGCGGCGACATCAACCCGCTCTTCCCCGGCATCAATCCGGAGCCCATCGAGCCGCACATCCAGATGCTGCGCGAGACGGTCAAGCGCGAGGGCTGCCACGCCGGCTTTGCCACCGACGGCGACGCCGACCGCATCGGCGCGGTCGCCGAGGACGGCAGCTTCGTCGACGCCCACAAGATCTTCTGCTTGCTGCTGCGCTGGCTGCTGGAGCGCAAGCAGTGGCCGGGGGAGGTGGCGCGCGCCTTCAACACCACCGGCATGGTGGACCGCATCTGCGCCCGCCACGGCCGCAAGCTGCACGAGACCGGCATCGGCTTCAAGTACCTGTGCGAACTGATGCTGACGCGCGAGATGCTGGTGGTGGGCGAGGAGTCGGGCGGCATCGGCATCCCCCGCCATCTGCCCGAGCGCGACGGCGTGCTCAACTCGCTGCTGCTGGCCGGCCTCATGGCGGAGGAAGGCCGCACCCTGGCGCAACTGGTGGCCGACCTGCAGAAGCAGCACGGCCCACACTACTTCGGCCGCCGCGACCTGCACATGACGGAGGAAGCCAAGGTCGCGGCCATGCAGCGCATCGAGCAGCAGAAGCCGGAGCGCCTCGGCCGCTACAAGGTCGTGCGCCGCGCCGCCCTCGACGGCGTGAAGTTTTTCCTGGATGCGCCCGCGCCGCACGGCGGCGCCGAGCCCTGGATCCTGATGCGCGCCTCCGGCACCGAATTGCTGCTGCGCCTCTACGCCGAGGCCGCCTCGCCGGAGCTGGTGGAAGAGATCCTCCAGGCGGGCGAGGAATTCGCGAAGAGTTCCTAGTTTCTCGTTTCTAGTTTCTAGAACGGGGGTTAGCCCCTGAGGGACGTCAGCTCGAACTGCCCCAGCGGGCGCTCGCTGGTGGTCAGGGATTCGCAGCGGCGGTCGAGCGCCGCGAACTCGCGCGCATAGCGCTGGCGGAAGGCCGCGTGGCTGGCGCGGTCACGCCAGTAATCCACGGTCACGAAGCGGTCGCGCTGCCGGCGGTCGTGCAGCAGTTCGGTGCGGATGTAGCCCTTCGCTCTGCGAAACAGCCGCTCCCAGTCGCCGCCTGGTCCGTAGGCCCTCAGGAACCTGCGCCGGCAGCCGGGCTTGACCCGGAAGGCCCAGAGGTAGACGTATTG
>DASPRL010000069.1 GCA_035624475.1 Terriglobales bacterium | reverse complement strand
TGGCCGAGGCCAACCGGCGGCAGTTGCTCGACGCCGGGCTGCGCGCCGAGGGCATCGAAGTGTCGCCCTTGTGCACCGCCTGCGAGCCGGAGCGGTTCTTCTCGTATCGTGTCAGCGGGGAGACGGGGAGGCTGATGGGGGTGGTGGGGATAAAAGGGAGTTAGGAGTTTGGAGTCAGCAGTTAGCGGGACACGGGGCGCAGGCGTTCAGGCCTGCACTTGCAGCCCTCACTTGAAGAATTGTCATCCTGAGGAAGCCCGACTGCCCTGGAGCGAAAGCGACAGGGTAAGGGAGGGCGACCGAAGGACCCCTATCGCTAGGAAGATCCCGACGGAATGCCTTGGTGCGTTCTCGAGTAGTCGAGGGTATAGGGGTCCTTCGACTCGCGATGCCCTGCGGGCCAGCCGCAGGGCATCGCTCGCTCAGGATGACAATAGGAAGGAAGGCAAGAGGCAAAAGGCAAAAGGGAAGAGGCTAGGAGCTAGCAGCTAGAAGCTAGCAGCTCGCTTTTCTCCCCCCATCCCACCAAGGTAGCGCGGTGGCGCGCTCCTGTAGATAATGGCGGCATGGACCGTGGGGAGACCTTCAAGCTGGCGGTGGACGCCTTGCGCGCGCACAAGCTGCGCTCCTTCCTCACCCTGCTGGGGGTGATCATCGGGGTGGCCAGCCTGA
The DNA here is from genome assembly GCA_035624475.1 of Terriglobales bacterium. Classification (NCBI taxonomy): domain Bacteria; kingdom Pseudomonadati; phylum Acidobacteriota; class Terriglobia; order Terriglobales; species Terriglobales bacterium. Next base: position 5,236 of record DASPRL010000069.1, on the reverse strand, counting down.
TCGCCGTGGTCTCGGTGGTGCAGGGGCTGAACCAGTACGTGGCCTCGCGGGTGATGGACTTCGGCTCCACCTCCTTCCAGGTCAACAAGTTCTCCTCCGGCTTCCAGTCCATCGACGAGTTCCAGAAGGAGCTGAAGCGCAAGAACCTGACCTACGAGGACTTCCTGGCGGTGCAGCAAGGCTGCGCGCACTGCCAACTGGTGGCCGGGGTGTACGTGGACCAGAAGACCATCCACTACAAGAACCGCATGGTGGAGGGCGTGCAGTTGCGGGGCGTGACCGTGAATGCGCCCTTCATCGGGACGGCCATGGAGTTGGCCTCGGGACGGCACTTCACCGACGCCGACATCGACCACGCCCGCTACGAGATCATCCTGGGCGGGGACGTGGCCGACCGCCTCTTCCCGTCGGAGGACCCCATCGGCAAGGATGTGCGCGTCGGCGGCAACACCTTTACCGTGATCGGGGTGGCGGTCAAGCAGGGCACCTTCCTGGGCAGCCCCCAGGACGTCTTCGCGCGCATCCCCATCACCGTGTACACCCGCTTCGAGAATGTCACCTCGCAGTCCATCGTGATCCAGGCGCAGGCGGCCACCCCCGCCGACATGCAGACGGCGATGGACGAGACCCGGGTGATCCTGCGCAACCGCCTGCACCGCATGTACAACGACGAGGACGGCTTCGCCATGGACACCGCCGAGACCTTCCTGGAGATCTGGAGTTCGGCCACCGGCTCCATCTTCCTGGTGATGATCGCGGTGGTCTCCATCTCGCTGGTGGTGGGCGGGATCGTGATCATGAACATCATGCTGGTCTCGGTGACCGAGCGCACGCGCGAGATCGGGGTGCGGAGGGCGCTGGGAGCGCGCCAGGCCGACATCCTGGGGCAGTTCCTGGCGGAAGCGGTCACGCTGGCGGCGGTGGGCGGGCTGGTGGGCATCCTGCTGGGCGTGGGCATCGCCTTCCTGGTGGCCTGGCTCTCGCCCCTGCCCGCCGCCATCAAGCTGTGGTCGGTGGCGCTGGCCTTCCTGGCGGCCGCCTCCATCGGGGTGTTCTTCGGGGCCTACCCGGCGCGCAACGCCGCCAAGCTGGACCCGGTGGTGGCGTTGCGGGCGGAGTGAGCGGCATGTACTGGCAGATCGTCAAACTCGCGCTCGCCCAGATCCGCAGCCACAAGCTGCGCTCCGGCCTGACCATCCTGGGAGTGGTGATCGGGATCATGACCGTGGTCTCCATCGCCGCCATCATCTCCGGGCTGAATGCTTCCTTCTCGCGGCAGGTATCGAGCCTGGGCTCCAACATCATCACCATCCAGCGCATCCCGCAGTTCGCCTTCCGCTTTCCCAGCGAGGAGGAGCGGCAGCGCAAGGAACTCACCCTGGAGGACGCGGCCGCGCTGCGCGCCGAGCTGAGGGACGCGGACACGGTCACCACCCTGGTGCCCCTGGACTTCACCCGTTTCCCCGATCCCAACGTGCGCTTTGGCAACGTGCACACCCACGGGGTGCGGGTGCTGGGCGTGGACCAGGACTACATCGTGGTGTACACCTCGCGCATGCGGGAGGGTCGCTTCATCTCCGACGGGGACGTGCTGCACCACAGCCGGGTGGTGGCGCTGGGCGCCACCATCGCGGAAAACATGTTTCCGCACCAGGACCCGGTGGGCAAGACCATCTACTTCGAGAACGACGGCTACACGGTGGTGGGGGTGGTGGAGCGCCGGGGCATGCTCTTCGGCTTCGACCGCGACACCTTCATCTGGCTGCCCAACACCACCATGCTGAAGCTGCACCCCGAGTCCAAGGACGACGCCTGGATCGCGCTGCGGGCACGCAGCCCCCAGGCCATCCCCGACGCCATGGACCAGGCTACCGAGATCCTGCGGCGGCTGCGCCACGACGCTCCCGGCAAGCCCAACTCCTTCGACGTGGGCACCCAGAACCAGTTCATCGAACTCTACAACCAGCTCACCGGCGGGGCTTACCTGCTGATGCTGGTGATCAGCTCCATCGGGCTGATGGTGGGGGGCATCGGGGTGATGGCCATCATGCTGGTCTCGGTGACCGAGCGCACCCGCGAGATCGGGGTGAGAAAGGCCATCGGGGCGCGCCGCCGCGACATCCTCTTCCAGTTCGTGCTGGAGGCCATGGTGCTGACCGGGGTGGGCGGGATCCTGGGCATCATGGGGGGCGGGCTGATCAGCACCCTGGTGGACTGGCTCTCGCCCCTGCCCTCGCACGTCTCCCTGTTCTGGATCGTGGTGGCCTTCTCAGTCTCGGTGTCGGTGGGGCTGTTCTTCGGGATCTACCCGGCGGCGCGGGCCTCGGCGCTGGACCCCATCGAGGCGCTCAGGTACGAGTGAAGCAGTGGATAGTGCATAGTGAATCGTGGATAGCAAGACCACAGGGAGTCACGCGCCTATCGTCTTTGATGTCATTCTTCCGCGAGCGAAGCGAAGCGGGAGAATCTGGCGAGATCACTTGGGCCGCCGTAGTGGTTGCGCGCGCGCCGTCCTCAGATCCTCCGCTCGGCTTCGCCTCGCGAAGGATGACATCTTGAGAAAACGGTCGTCTGACGCGCACGCGGGGGCCAACGACGAACGACCAACGGCTGTCCTACGAGCCTGGCGTCGCGGCCTTGGCGCCCGAGTTGACCAGGTCCTTGAGTTCCTTGGAGGGCTTGAAGAAGGGGATCTTCTTGGCCGGGACCTGGACGCGGTCGCCGGTCTTGGGGTTGCGGCCGACGCGGGGCTTGCGCTGGCGGGTGCGGAAGCTGCCGAAGCCGCGGATCTCGATCTTGTCGCCGGAGCGCAGCGAGCGCACGATGCTGTCGAAGATGGTCTCGACGATGACCTCGCTGTCCTTGCGGGTCAACTCCACCAGGCGGGAGACTTCCTCGATCAGGTCGGCTTTGGTCATCTTGGCTCCAGAGAACGTTGCACTCTAAACCTAGCGGCGGCCGGGGCGCAACCCAAATCCTCTCCTCACTTCCACAGATAGTAGAAGCCCACGTTGCTCTGCATGAGCTTGGCGCGATCCGGCAGATACTCGGAGAGGTCGCCGAAGAGCACGTCCAGCAGGGTGCGGCGGGGCTTTTCCGGGCGCACCAGCACGGGCTCGCCCTTGATGCCCACCGCCTTGGCGGTGTCGTTGACCGCGTCCTGGAAGTCGCCCAACTGGTCCACCAGCTTCAAGGGGAGGGCCTGCTGGCCGGTCCACACCTTGCCGTCGGCGATGGCCTTCACGTCCTCGACCTTGAGGTGGCGGCCGTCGGCCACTGCCTGGATGAACTGCTGGTGCATGTTGTCGATCATGCCCTGCAGGTAGGCGCGCTCGGCGGGGGTGAGGTCGCGGGTGGGTGAGCCGGTGTCCTTGAATTCGCCCGCCTTCAGGGTGACGTCCTTGAGCTTGGCCCACTTGATGAGGTCGCCGTAGTTGTACCACTCGGCGATGACGCCGATGGAGCCCACCACCGAGCCCGGGTCGGCGTAGATCTTGTCGGTGGCCGAGGCCACGTAGTAGCCGCCGCTGGCGCCCACGCTCTCGATCTGGGCGACGATGCGCTTCTTCTTCTCGTCGCGGATGCGCTTGACCTCGCGGTAGATCTCCTGCGAAGCGGCCACGCCCCCGCCCGGCGTGTTGACGTGCAGGATGATGGCCTTCACCGAGTCGTCGTCGGCGTAGCGCTTCAGTGCCGGCACCACCTGCTTGGGATCCACGATGACCCCCTCCAGGTCCACCACCGCGATCTTGTCGCCGAAGCCGCGGAAGCCGTCGGCCTGCTGGTCGCTTTTGGCCGCCAGGTACACCAGGGTGAAGACCGCCATCAGGAAGAGGAAGAAGCCCCCTCCTCCCACCACGACCCAGAGCCAGATGCGGGAACGATTCTCGCCTGCCATAACGGTTGGCTAGTGTAGCACTCCCCGTAACAATCGGGAATCACAGAACTTATCACAGATGCGGCGGGAGCGGCGCAGGATTCACGGCGCCACCACCCGCAGCGCCCGCGGCTGGATCCGCACCGCGATGGGGGTCTGGCCGACGTACTCGCCGTCGGCGTAGACGTCGAGCGGGGGCTGGGTTTCCACCTGCAGGCGGGAGGTCTGGAAGTACTCGACCTCCTTCATCCCGACGTGCCGGCCCGACAGGACGGTGGGAAAGAAGCGCAGCAGGCGCAGCCGTCCCAGGTGAGAGACGAAGCAGAGGTCGAGAAGGCCATCTTCCAGGTCGGCGCCGGGAGCGATGCGCATGCCGCCGCCGTAGGTGGGCGAGTTGCCGAAGGCGACCAGACGCGCGGGGCGGGAGAGGCGGCGCTCGCCGCCGGGCGCGGCATCCTGGGCGATGACGGTGATGGTCTGCGATCGGTGCAGCAGGATGGTGAGCAAGGCGGCGAGCTGGTAGCCGCCGTGAGCGCGCAGCCAGCGGGGTAGGGCGTTGGCGCGGCGATTGGCTTCAGCGTCCAGCCCGCAGCCGGCCACGCAGCAGAAGTAGGTCGCTTCGTGTGGCCCAGCCGCCCCGGCTGGGCTTTCGATCACGCCCAAGTCGACGGCGCGCAGGTTGCCGCCGCCAGCGGCAAACTTGCGCCAGGCGGTGAGGGCGTCGTCGAGGCTGCGCAGGCCCAGGTTCCAGGCGAAGTCGTTGGCGCTGCCGGCGGGGACGGCGAGCAGCGGAACCTGGGTCGCCGCCAGCCCCGCAAGATGGCGGTGCAGGGTGCCGTCGCCGCCGAAGATGAGGGCGGCGTCCGCGGCGAGCCCGGGAGCGACCTCCTCCACCACCTCGATCGGCCCGCAGGCCTGCTCGAAGGGAAGCAGCCGCCGCGGCGAGACCTGGGGAGCGAAGATGGCCACGGCGCGCAAGGCGCTCTTTTTTACCACAGAGGACACCCTTCGGCTGCGCTCAGGGCAGGCTCCGGACACGGAGGAGGAACGACAGGGCTCGGATCTTCCCTAAGAGATGGTGACTTTGCGCAGCAGGCGGCCTACGCGGATGGTCAACTCGGCCGGCAGCTTGGTGTGCAGCACGGGGTCTTTCTTGACGTCGCCGTCCACGCGCACCGCGCCCTGCTTGATCTTGCGGGCGCCGTCAGTCACCGACTCGGCCAGGCCGCAGCGCGCCAGCAGCTTGTCCAGCTTGATGGCGGAGCCGTCGCCCTTGGCCGCGACCTCCTGGAACGCCACCGCCACCGCTTCCACGCTCTCCGGCACTTCCTTTTTCTGGAAGATGCGCGCCCAGTCCTC